>JAZNPV010000180.1:0-2743 GCA_045589835.1 Faecousia sp. | reverse complement strand
GGGTGCGGTCTTTCACTTTACATAGATTTTACTTAGGTTTTGCAAACCCTCTATGGTTTTTATAAATGGCAAAATTTATAATGTAGACTGTCGAAATAAGAAAAGTTTCCGCAAAGGAGAAAAATATGACAGCCTATATTTTCAAAATTATCACTCTTCTAGGTGGCCTTGCACTGTTCCTCTTCGGTATGGATATCATGGGCAAGGCTTTGGAGCGTCAGGCAGGTGGCAAGCTGCAGACCATCCTGGCAAAGATGAGTTCCAATGTGTTCAAAGGCTTCCTGCTGGGCTTGGGTGTCACTGCCGTGATCCAGTCCTCGTCCGCAACTACGGTCATGGTAGTCGGCTTCGTTAACTCCGGTATTATGACACTTAAGCAGGCGGTCGGTGTTATCATGGGCAGTAACATCGGTACTACTGTCACCGCCTGGATTTTGTCCCTGTCCGGTCTGGAGGGAGAAAGCTTCATCATTAAACTGTTCAAACCTTCTACGCTGGCGCCGCTGATCGGCATCATCGGCATCCTGCTGTACATGGGCAAGTCCGAAAAGAAAAAGGGTATCGGCACTATCATGCTGGGCTTTATGGCGCTGATGACCGGTATGGATCTGATGAGCAGTTCTATGGCATTCTTGAAGACCGAAGCATGGTTTGCAGACCTGATGATTTCCTTCACGAATCCCATTGTTGGTATCATCTTTGGCGCAGTGCTGACCGCTGTGATTCAGTCATCTTCTGCTTCCGTTGGTATTCTGCAGGGTCTGTGCAGCACCGGTGTCGTTACTTATGGTGCAGCGCTTCCCATCATCCTGGGTCAGAACATTGGTACTTGCATTACTGCTATCATGGGTGCTATTGGCGCAAATCGTAACGCACGCAGAACCGCTATGGTACACCTGCTGTTCAATGTGGTGGGCGCTGTGATGTTTGCAGTTATTTTCTACGGCATGGGTATGTTTATCGAATGGAACTTCCTTGGTGATTCTGTGCAGGCATGGGACATTTCCGCAATCCACACCGGTTTCAACCTGATTGCAACGGCTGTACTGATGCCCTTGAATGGTCTGCTGGTAAAACTGGCATACCTGCTGGTTCCCGAAGTCAAGGAGCCGGAAAAGACCGAACTGCTGGACTCCCGTTTGCTGGCTACTCCCGCCGTTGCTGTTCAGCGCGCTCATGAGATCGCCGGTGAGATGGCAGCAGATGCTGCCAAGGCTATGCACCTGGCTATGGGTCTGACCAAGAAGTTTGAATCCGGTGTCATGGAGCAGGTCATCGAACTGGAAGACAAGACCGACCGCTATGAGGATGCGCTGAACACTTACCTGGTAAAGCTGTCCGGTATGAATCTGTCTGTCCATGACAACCGTATCCTGAACACGCTGCTTTATACCGTTGCCGATATCGAGCGTATGGCCGATCATGCCATGGCGATCGCCAAGGCTGCTCTGGAAATGGAGGAAAAGAAAATCGAATTCTCCGCTCAGGCAAAGGGCGAGCTTGCTGTTTTGGAACAGGCTGTACTGGATATCGTGGATCGCACCGTTGCAGCTTATGGCAGCTTCGACCTTGATGGTGCCATTAAGATTGAACCCCAGGAGCAGGTTGTTGATGCTCTGGTTCGTGAAGTCAAGTCCCGCCATGTGCGCCGCCTGCGTGATGGCCTGTGTACTGTGGAGTATGGCTTCGTGCTGGAAGATCTTCTGACCGCCTGCGAGCGTACCGCAGACCACTGCTCTAATGTAGCTGTGGAAATGCTGCAGGTTGCCGAAGGCAAGCTGGAAGCACACGAATACTTAAATGCCTTGAAAGCCGGCGAGCTGCACGAATCCGCCGCTTTTGCAGAACAGTTCGCTCACTACAAGGCACAATATGCCTTCCCCGAAGAATTAGGTTGAGAAACGGAAATAACAAAAAGCTGACTTGTTTCTGGCAAGTCAGCTTTTTGTTGTTGCGCTGTCTTTTACCTTTGCGTTTCTTAGTAGGTATATTTTTGGTCGGTATTGTGAGTTTGAGTTATCGGCAATAAATGTTAGGTAATTCTGAAATGTATATTGATATTTTGCCGATAATGTGGTATAATAAGGTCAAGAAAACTTGCCGGGAGGTAGTTATGGAATATATATCTGTCGCAAAAATGGCCGAAAAATGGGGGCTTTCTGAACGGAGTGTACGGAATTACTGCGCCCGCGGCAGAATTGCCGATGCCAAGCTTATCGGCAAAACTTGGTACATTCCGGAGGATGCACAAAAACCGGAGCGTGCAAACAAGAAAAACGATACGCCTACATTGCTGCAGATCCTGCGTGAGCAGAAATCAGCCAAGATGACTGGTGGCATTTATCATAAGGTGCAGATCGATCTAACCTATAATTCCAACCATATTGAGGGCAGCCGTTTGACTCACGATCAGACGCGGTATATCTTTGAGACCAACACCATTGGTTTTGAAAAGGGCGCAGTCAATGTGGACGATGTGATCGAGACATCCAACCACTTCAGCTGCATTGATATGGTGATTGACAGCGCAGGGGCTTCTCTCACTGAAAAGTTCATCAAAGATCTACACGCAATTCTGAAAACTGGTACCAGCGACAGCCGTAAGGATTGGTTTGCGGTAGGGGAGTATAAGAAGTTACCCAACGAGGTGGGCGGTAACGACACCACGCTGCCGGAGAATGTTGCCGATGAGATCCGCAAGCTGCTGGCAGAGTATAATGCTTTGCCCTCTAAGACCTTTGAG
>JAZNPV010000179.1:0-3952 GCA_045589835.1 Faecousia sp. | reverse complement strand
CTTCTGCCAGTTTATGGACCTGGATAAGAGCTTGCTGGCAGGTGCCTTGACCCTGGTGATCATGAATCTGCCCACGGTGATGCGAACCACCCAGGAGAGCTTAAAGACTGTGCCCCAATCCTACAGAGAGGGCGCGTTCGGGCTGGGTGCAGGCAAATGGCGTGTGATCCGCACGGTGGTACTGCCCGGTTGTGTAGACGGTGTGGTCACCGGCTGCATCCTGTCCATCGGCAGAATCGTAGGCGAATCTGCTGCACTGCTGTTCACTGCAGGCTTTGCCCATGCACTCAATGGCTTTGTGGACGCACTGTTCACTTCCGGCTCTACCTTGACGGTTGCTTTGTATATGTACGCCACTGAAGGCGGCGAGTTTGGTGTGGCCTTTGCCATTGCCGCTATCCTGATGATTCTGACGCTGATTATCAATCTCAGTGCCAACCTGATCGGAAAATATTTTGAAAGGAAAAAGAATGCATGAGTATCATTACCGCGAAAGACCTGTGTTTGTGGTACGGCGCTACCCAGGCACTGAAAAATATCAATATTGAGATCCCCGAGCGCAGCATTACCGCCCTCATCGGGCCCTCTGGCTGCGGCAAGTCTACCTTTTTGAAGACGCTGAACCGGATGAATGACCTGATCCCTTCCGTTCGGATCGAAGGAACAGTAACCTACGGTGGACAGGACATCTTTGCTCCCAGTGTGGATGTAAACGATCTTCGCAAGGAGATCGGTATGGTGTTCCAGAAGCCCAATCCTTTCCCCATGAGCATCTACGACAACATTGCCTACGGTCCCCGCACCCACGGTATCAAGAACAAGATTCAGTTAGATGATATTGTGGAGGAAGCACTGCAGGGTGCTGCTATCTGGGACGAAGTAAAAGATCGGCTGAAGAAGTCTGCACTGGGTTTGTCCGGCGGTCAACAGCAAAGACTTTGCATCGCAAGAGCTATGGCTGTGAAGCCTAAGGTGCTTCTGATGGACGAACCCACCTCCGCATTGGATCCCATTTCCACATCTAAAATCGAGGACTTGACGCAACAGCTGAAGAAGGATTATACTATTATCATGGTCACCCATAATATGCAGCAGGCCGTCCGAATTTCTGACAACACCGCTTTCTTCCTTCTTGGGGAGCTGGTCGAGTTTGGCGATACAGAGCAAATGTTCTCTCAGCCGCAGGATAAGCGTACAGAAGATTACATCACCGGGAGGTTCGGATAATGCGTAATTTGTTTGATAGCCAGCTGAACACGCTGCATAGAAAACTCATTGAGATGGGCTCCGCTTGTGAGACCGCCATTGATCTTGCTGTAAAGGCGCTGCTGGAGGGCAATGCGGATATTGCCCATGAGGCTGCCTCCCATGACCGGGAGATCGACCAGATGGAACGGGATATCGAGGCCATCTGTCTGAAGATGCTGCTTCAGCAGCAGCCAGTAGCCCGGGATCTGCGTCAGATCTCCGCTGCCATGAAGATCATCACCGACATGGAACGAATTGGCGACCAGGCAGAGGACATTGGCGAGATCGTGCCGTTCCTGAATGGCCGCACCGGTGTGGAGTGCGAGGATATCCGCCTGATGGCAGAAACCGCACAGCAGATGGTCCGCTCTTCCATTGACGCCTACGTCAACCAGGATATGGCTCTGGTGAAAAAGGTGATTTCCATGGACGATATCGTGGACGACGCCTTTGACCGCACCAAGGAGACCCTGATCCACATGATCAGCAGCAATCGAGAGGACGGTCAATACTGCCTGGATCTTCTGATGATCGCAAAGTATCTGGAACGAATCGGTGACCATGCCACCAATATTGCCGAGTGGGTAGAGTTTTCTATTACAGGGCAGCATGCGAAAGAGGAATAAATTATGATTTGGATCGTCGATGACGACAGCACGATCCGGGATATTGAGGTGTATACCCTCAATTCCACAGGGTTCGAGGCAAAGAGCTTTGCCAGCGGCGCTCCCATGTTTGAAGCTCTGAAGACGGAGCGTCCGGACCTGATCGTGCTGGACATTATGATGCCGGGAGATGACGGCATTACCATACTGAAAAAGCTGAGAGGAAATCCCACTACAAAGGATATCCCAATCATCATGGCAACTGCCAAGGGTACCGAAATGGATATGATTACCGGTTTGGATACCGGTGCAGATGACTATCTGGTCAAGCCCTTTGGTATTATGACCCTGGTTTCCAGAATCAAGGCTGTGCTGCGAAGATGCGGCAAACAGGGTGATGGAAATCTCCTTTCCGCCCACGGCATCACCATGGATGTAGAGAACCACGAGGTTCGCGTTTTGGGCGATGATGTGGAGCTGACCAAAAAGGAATTTGCCATTTTGCGGCTGTTCCTGCAGAACCCCGGAAAGGTGTTTAATCGGGAAACCCTGATGCATGAGGTCTGGGGTGAGGAATTCATCGGAGAAAGCCGTACCGTGGATATGCACATCAAGACACTGCGCCAAAAGCTGGGTGAAGCCGCCGGCTGCATTAAGACAGTGGTGGGCATTGGCTACCGGATGGAGGTGGTCGGATGACCAAACGAATCTTCCGTTCCATCGTCATTGTGGCGACCCTGGTGCTCTTTGTCTGCTTCGGTGTTACGCTGGGTGTCCTTTACAGCCACTATTCTGACCTGCAGTGGCAGCAGCTAGGTAACGAACTGACCATTGCCCAGAATGGCTTGGAGCAATACGGTGAGGATTATCTGGATGCACTGTCTAAGGGAAGCTTCCGTTTCACCTGGATCGAGAAATCCGGTACTGTACTCCATGATACCCAGACTTCCTACGAGACCATGGATAACCACGCAGACCGGGAAGAGATCAAGGAAGCCTTTGCCTATGGCACCGGCGAGAGCCAGCGCTATTCCAACACCTTGACTACCAAGATGCTGTATAAGGCGGTAAAGCTCCAGGATGGGTCTGTTCTGAGAATTTCCGCAGCGCAGGATTCTGTTCTTGCACTGTTGTTGGAGGTTTTGTTTCCTCTGGTTCTGATCTATGTCATTGCCATTGCAGTCTCTCTAATGCTGGCACGGAGAATGGCCAATCGGATCGTCAATCCCCTCAATGACCTGGATTTGGACAATCCTTTGTCCTGCAATACATACGATGAGATCTCGCCGCTTCTGCACCGCATCGAAAAGCAGAATAAGCAGATCTCTGCCCAAGTGGCACAGCTGAAAGAGAAAACCGACCAGTTTGAGCAGACTACCTCTTCCATGAGCGAAGGCCTTGTATTGCTGGACAGCGAAGGCAAAATCCTGAGCATTAACCCAGCAGCAGCCAGACTCTTTGAAACCAGCAAGGCCTGTGTTGGTTTGGACTTCCTGGTGGTAGACAGAAGCCAGGCAATGTCGGGCGGTGTCAAGCAGGCCCTTGCGAAACAGCATTGCGATTTCCATATTACAAAGCACGGTTCTGAGTATCAGATCGGGATCAGCCCCATCGTATCCGGGAATCGGCTTTTGGGTGCTGTAGTATTAGCCTTTGATGTAACTGAGCAGGTCAACGCTCAGAGAAACCGGCAGGAATTTACCGCTAATGTTTCTCACGAGCTGAAAACCCCGCTGCAGTCCATTCTCAACAGCGCTCAGCTTCTGCAGTCCGGCTTGGTAAAGCCTGAAGATATGCAGAAATTTACTGGTTACATCTGCAGTGAGGCAGAGCGGCTGTTACAGCTGATCAATGACATTATCCGCCTGTCCCAGTTGGATGAAGGCGAGGAGTATCCCAAGGAAAATGTGGAGCTGTATCAGGTTTGCTCCCAGGTACTGCAGACATTGATCCCTGCGGCGGACAGCCGGAATATCACCGTAGAGCTTTTGGGAGAACATACTGTCATCACCGGTGTGCGGCAGCTTGCTTATGAACTGATCTACAACCTGTGTGATAATGCCATCCGTTACAACAAAGACGGCGGCAAGGTAACTGTC
>JAZNPV010000178.1:0-5956 GCA_045589835.1 Faecousia sp. | reverse complement strand
TCCAGTAGCGTTTACAGCAATTCAAGTTTACCATTCCAAATAATATGCAAGGTCACACCCTCGTTTATCTCCTTTTTTGGGGTTTACACCCTTATCTTACCCAAAGACCGCAAAGTTCGAAACCAAGTCGAAATAAACAAGTTATAATGTTTTTTGAGGGATACCTATATTTATGCACCTTTAAACCATTAACCAATGCGACCGCTGGAACTGTCACGGTAGTTATATAAATTATTCCTTGGGTTATGCGGATAACCTTTGACGAATACCAATTTGTTCGATAAAATACAATAAGAAACACAAAGGGGGAGAACAGAAATGGAAGAACAGCGGGTAAGGATCAGTGATATCGCGGAAGAGCTGGGTCTCAGCACAGCCACCATTTCCAATGTGATTCATGGAAAAACAAAGAAAATTTCAAATGAAACCGTACAGCGTGTTATGGCTCTGCTGGAGGAACGGCAATATATTCCCAATATGGCGGGAATCCTTCTGGCACAGAATTCTTCTAAAATTACTGGTGTGTTTGTCAATGACCATGAGAAATATGAGGGGCATACGCTGGACGATTTCTTTGTCTCATCCTCGCTCAATTATCTGTCAACTGAGATCGAGGCCAACGGGCAGTTCATGATGGTGAAAAAGGCGAAAAACGCAGAGGAGATTATCAAATTCGCATCTATGTGGAATATGGACGGCATTGTGGTGATCGGTTTCTGCGATCAAGACTATATGTATCTTCGCAATCATATGCGGGTTCCCTTTGTGGTCTATGACGGGTACTGTGAAAAACCGGAGCGGATTCTGAATATCACCATTGACAACTATAATGGTGGTTTCCAGGTGGGAGCTTACTTCCGAGAGCGCGGGCACAAACGGGCGCTGTGTATTTCCGATAATAACATATGCGTTGATCTGGAACGGTATCAAGGCTTCCGGGATGGCTTTAATACAGGAGAAGTTGAATTTGTATTGATTCCTATGCGGAAGGAAGAACGCTGGGAGTTTTATCAAAAGAATCATTCTCTGCTTGAAACAGTGACTTGTGTATTTGCCGTTTCTGATTACTATGCTATGGATCTGATCCACTTCCTTCAAAAGCAGGGGTTAGTCGTCCCGGATCAGATATCTGTTGCGGGCTTTGATGACAGCCCTATGTGCCAACTGGTCTGGCCGCCTTTAACGTCTGTCCGGCAGGATGGCGCACTGCGGGCAAAAATCGCAATTGAGAAGCTTCGGGAACTGAAAGAAAAAAAAGAAATCGAGACGGAGATCCGGCTGCCGGTGTCCCTTGTTGTTCGTGAAAGTACAAAATAACCAAAGCCGCTGTTTGTTAAGTTATACAAACGGCGGCTTATTATTTTGTGCAGGGTTACATGCTTAACCTTTGAAATTATAAGTTGAAGTCGCTACAATGAGGGTATCAAAGCATTTGGAGGGATTCCAATGAAAGAAAAGGACAGCTTTTTCCGAGCTGTATGCAGCCTGGCCATTCCGGTGGCGCTACAATCTATGCTGCAATCTTCCTTCAGCATCGTTGACCAGATTATGATCGGTCAGCTGGGCAGTGTCATCGTCGCGGGGGTGGGATTGGCAGGTAAATTTGCGGGGATCTACAATGTGGTGGTAGCAGCATTTGGCGCTGTGGCTGGCATTATGATCTCACAGTATCTGGGGCAAAAGAATCGGGGTGAGGTTAAAAGAAGCTATTATCTGAATCTGGTCTTTGCCTTAACATTTGCAGGCGTTTTTACCTTTGGCTGCATGCTGTTTCCCAAGAAAATTATGGGACTATATACCACCGATATGCAGACACAGGAAGCTGCGGCAAGGTATCTTTTGGTTCTTTCAGGAACCTTCCTTCCTATGGCGGGCGCAACTTTGCTGGCAACCTTATTCCGCTGCACGGAAAAGGCCTGCTATCCGCTCTATGCCAGCGTCTGTGCGGCTTTGTCTAATACGGTTCTTAATTATATTCTTATTTTTGGTAAGCTGGGTTTTGCTCCTATGGGTATGGAGGGGGCTGCCATTGCCACGGTGATTTCTCAAGTACTGAATTTCCTGCTAATGCTGATCCTGTATGGAATCCACAGACGTGATTTCCCCCTTGTATGCAACGGCAGAATTCAGAAGGTGCCCTTCCACTGGAAGCAGTACGGTGCCATTCTGCTGCCTATGCTGATCTGTGAATTCATCTGGAGCCTGGGAGAGAATGTGTATGCCGCCGTTTATGGGCATTTGGGAACGGATGCCTGTGCGGCCATGACATTGACAAACCCTATTCAGGGATTGACGATCGGTGCTCTGTGCGGTCTGTCTCAGGCAGCAGCAGTAATCGTAGGAAAGCTTCTGGGCGATAATCAGCAGAAGCAAGCCTATCAGGCATCGAAAAAGCTGATGCTATACGGCTTCGTGGGCGCTGCCATTTTGTCGGCAGTGATTGTTACGACCAGCGGACTATACGTGAATATCTATCAGGTGGAAGAGTCCGTCAGGCAGATCACTCGGCGGATTTTGTTTGCCTATGCACTGGTTGTTCCTTTCAAAATACAGAATATGATCGTAGGCGGTGGTATCTTGCGCAGCGGAGGCAAAACGAAATATGTCATGTACATTGATCTCATCGGCACCTGGATCTTTGGTATTCCTCTGGGTTTGCTGGCCGCTTTTGTCTGGAATCTTTCCATTCCTTATGTTTACTTCATCCTGTCCCTGGAAGAGTGCGTTCGGTTTGCCATTACATTGGTGATTTTCAGGAGCAGAAAATGGATAAACATTCTGGATGCGACTGTATCCTAAGCACAACAATAATCATCTTTGACAGACTGAGGAGTACAGCTAAGGAATTAGCTGTACTCCTTTTCTTTCAGGAATATGTTTTGATGATGCCCAGAGCAATCTCCTTTTTGGAGAAGCAGCGGTCCATGGCTTGTTTTTCAATGTAGTGATGGGCATCTGATTCTGTCATTTTCAGATTTTCGATCAACAGCCACTTTGCCCGGTTTACCAGACGGATCTCCTCCATTTTTTCTTCGATGGAGGTAGCTTTGCTTTCCAGCCTCCGCAGGCGTTCCCGGGCAGCGGCCATCCATTCCAAGGCTTGGGTAATGATCTGTGTAGAGGTGGGTTTCAACAGGGTAAAAATGCCCTTCGATACCACCTTCGCACGAATATCTTCATACGACTCGGCACGGACAATCAGCAGAGCCACAGTGCCGTTTCCGCATGTGACATCGGTGGCAAAGCGAGTGCCAAAATCATCGGGCAGCGGCGCGTTGATAATAACAAAATCGTACTGCTGTTCCAAATAAGCCCGTTTTGCGGCAGCTATGTTCGTAACGAATTTTACAGGATAATAGTCGGTTGAGGGAAGCAGAGTGGCCATGGTTGCATTGAATTTTTCTGCTGCCGAAACGACCAGTACGCTGTAATAGCAATCCCCAAAGACCACAATGTTTCCCTCCCTTCAAAAATGATAATGTTTGCTCAGCGATTGCAGAAATACTCGATCAAAGACAAGGGAAGATGGTCCCGTACAAAAGAACTGTCAAAAGCACGCTTTCTGGCTTCCGCAAGGGACAGGGGCAGCGTTTTATACTTTGCCAGGGTTTCCGCATCTGCAGTAAAGAGGTTCACATTTGCCGGTTCGGGAAGCTCAAGCTTGTTTTGAATACCGTACAGGCCGGCATAGATCAGCAGCGTATAGGCAATATAGGGATTTGCCAGAGGATCGGGAGAACGCAGCTCTGCCCGGCGGTACTCGCCGGTGGCGGCAGGAATCCGAATCAGCTGAGAGCGGTTCTCACTGGACCAGGAAATATACTTGGGAGCTTTGTTAAAGCCCAGCCGGTGGAAGGACTGCTTGCTGGGGTTCAGGAATACAGTCATGTCCGCAACCGTGCCGAGGATACCGGCAAGCATATGATTTGTATCCTTTTCATCTCCGCCCTTGATGGAAATGTTGATATGCTGTCCGCTGCCGGGCTGGTCTGCCAGGGGTTTGGGTGAAAAGTCCGCATGCAGACCGTTTAAGGCGGCCACGGATTTGACGACCGAACAGAAGGTAATGGCATTATCCGCAGCAGTCAGCGCATCGGAATAACGGAAGTCGATCTCGTTCTGCCCGGGACCTTCCTCGTGGTGGGAGGATTCAGGTCGGATGCCCATCTTTTCCAATGTCAGGCAGATCTCCCGGCGGACATTTTCACATTTATCCTCCGGAGCTACATCCATATAGGTAGCATGATCGTAGGGCTGGACGGTTGGATTGCCGTTTTCATCCAGCTTGAACAGGTAGAACTCCATTTCCGGTCCAAAGTAGAAGGAGTAACCCAACTCCTTGGCATGGCGAATGGCCTCTTTTAGGAGCGTGCGAACGTCGTGTTCAAAGGGTCTGCCATCCGGGTAGGTAATGGAGCAGAACATCCTTGCCACCTTGCCATGCTCCGGCCGCCAGGGCAGTACCGTGATGGTGTCGGGATCCGGATGCAGGAAAATATCCGAGTGGGTCTCATCCCCGAAACCTTCGATAGCTGAAGCATCAATGGCAATGCCATGTTCAAATGCACGCTCCAGCTCTGTGGGCATAATGGAAACATTTTTTGGCTTGCCGGTGACATCACAGAAAGCCAGACGAAGGAACTTCACATCCTCCTCCTGAACAAACTGCATGACCTCTTGCTTTGAATACTTCATAACCGAACCTTCTTTCGTTTAATTTGCTACATACATTTGTTTATAGGGATTTTTGCTGTCGGGAGTTACCACAGTAAAGGGAGAATTCATGATCTCCTGACTGCTGCAATCAAACTCCTTGCAAAACTCAGCTACATATTCCTGAATCTCTGCAAGGTCAGCAGAACCTGCAGGTCTTGCGGTGACCTGACTGGGGAATTCGATATCATCACATTTTCCCCGCAGGAAAAGCTTGCCGCCGTGCATACCGGTACAGGGGAAATTATGGACGATTTTCTTGCCGTCCGTATGCAGACCCAGCACCACGATCACACCGCCTGCTTGATACTCACCGAGGAAGGAGCCGGTTCTGCCGCCAATGACCAAAACCGGAACTTTATCCTTGTACTGCTTCATGTGGATGCCCGCCCGGTAGCCTGCGTTGCCCTTTACAAATATTCTTCCGCCACGCATTGCATAGCCGGCTGCATCGCCGATATTGCCGTGGATCACGATTTTGCCCTCGTTCATGGTATCCCCAACGGCATCCTGTGCGTTGGCATTGACCGTAATGGAGGCACCGTTTAAGTAGGCCCCCAATGCATTTCCGGGCACACCGCTGATGGTAATGTTTTTATCCGACATACCGGCAGCGATAAACCGCTGACCGCAGCAGTTTATCAGGGTACAGTCCTCTTGTACATCACGCAGGGAATCGTTGATTGCCTGATGATCAAGGACCGCAACATTCAGGATTTTCATATTATACCACACCTCCCAGTTTTTTTCTACGATTTTCTTCGCAGAAGGCGATTAACGCCGGTTCTGTCTTCAGAATTTCAAAGTTTACCGTGTGCAGCGGTGTCTGCTCCCGAATCAAAGAGGTGTAAATTCCGGCTCGCTCTATCTGCCCAATCAGGATAAAGCCGGTCAGAAAACCGTTTTTGGTGAACATTCGTTTCAATGTGTCGTTGCCTTTTTCTTCGTACAACTCGCCGCCCAGATTGGCACCGTAATAGCTGCCTGCGGTCATGGCGTGTAAACCGAAGAAACCAATGGAATTCATAGGAATTGCCTTGTCGAACACAGTTTCTCCGCCTGCCATATTGGCACCGGCGCACTTTCCCTGCATATAGGCATTGGGCAGGATCGCCAGCACTCGTCTGCCACCAAAGGAAATGTCCTCACCCTCGGTGCAATCACCGGCAGCGTACACATCGGCAACCGTGGTTTCCATTCGTGTATTTACGATGATACCCCGGTTAACTTCACCTCCGATATC
>JAZNPV010000177.1:0-2006 GCA_045589835.1 Faecousia sp. | reverse complement strand
GGCTTTCGCTGCCATTGCACCTCAGAAAAGCCAGCTTAAGCATCATTTGCGGCTGTTTCTAGTGGATATCGGTGGTTATACCACTGACGTCCTGCTTCTGCGCGAGGGAAAACCAGATATGCAGTTCTGTCGTAGCTTGGAGACCGGCGTGATCACCATGAATAACGACATCATTCGCCGCGTCGGTGCCCTGCATGATATGCAGATCGAGGATGAGCACATCAGTGCCGTTCTGCGCGGACAGGAAACTATCCTGCCGGCTGAGGTCAAGGAGACAATTTGCAAATCTGCAGAGCAGCACGCAAAGAATATCCTGAATCAACTCCGCGAGCTGAAGGTGGATCTAAGATCCAACCCTGCAGTGTTCATTGGTGGTGGTAGTGCTCTGTTCCGGGATTATCTGGAGCATTCGCCCTTGGTGGCATCTGCTACCTTCGTGGAAGATGTAAAGGCCAATGCAATTGGTTACCAGGCAATGGCCGAAGGCCAGCTGGCACTGCAGAGAGCGTAATCCAGATTGGAGGTGAACAGCCGTGATTAAGGACGGCAAATACCGTTACACCATCCAGTTCGGTATGAAAACCGAGGAGGAACAGCGAGCCGGTGAGCTTCTGGAGAATATGGGCAATAAGAAAAGCCCTGTGATCGTAGCCGCCCTAAATGAGTATCTGGATCGCCATCCAGAGCTACTAACGGGCAAAACGGTGATCCAATACCGACTCAGCACCTTGCCGCCGGAACAACTGAAGGAGACTATCCGCCAGTTGATTGAGGAACGTCTTGGCTCGGGAACGGTGTTTCCCGCAGTCAGCACCGACACCTCAGAGCCCGTGCAACAGGTCAGCAGTGATATTATTGATATGCTTAGTGACCTGGATTGCTTTTCATAAGAATAAGAGCCCAGAATTGATCAAGTGTCAATTCTGGGCTTGTTTCTATAAGGGAAGCATTTTGCCGGCGATCAAGTGTCTTCGACCTTCATGATCACTTTTAACCGATGAACAAGAGCACCGTTTTCCAGTTCATCGCGGTCAATAACGGTGACCCCCAACTGTGCGGCACGGTGTCGGCACGCTGCGTTACACCGTTCAGTTGAGACAATAGCCGCTTTTGCACCTTTGCCACCAAAGCGATCCCGCAAGATGGCCAGTTCATTAAGGGCCTCTGTCTTGATATCACTGACCTTGCAGCTGATAAATAGCGGCAGGACACCCATGGTGGCCATTACATCAATCTCGTTAATAATACTGCCATGCCCCAGCACGTCATTCCAACGGACAACAGCACTGCTGATAATATCGTTGAAAATATTGGCATCCAGGCAAGCTTTATAAACATAAAGCTCCAAAACGCTCCCTACATCTCGTAACCAGGCCCGGGTATTTTCATCACGGAAACGGAAGGAGACAGATTCGCCGGAGACAATATTCAGATTGCGAATGAAACCGATGCGCTCAAACTCCCGCAGTGCGTCTTCCTTTGCGGAGATCCTTCCGCCTCGCTCGCCCTTTACTACGTAATTTCCGCGAATGAACATGGGCGGAACTTGACCATATTCGGCCGGAGACACTCTCTGCATATGTGTAATGATGTTTGTCCAATCTCGACGATGCCGGAGAAAACAGTCAAAAAACGGATCGATATCATTCAAGTATCTCTTGAGGGTTGTGTTATCTACCCGCCCGGGAAGCAAAGTACCGCCTGCCATCAGGAAGAAGTCTTCAACAGCGTAAGACAGATTGCACGGAACATTATCTGCAAACTCTGCTCCAGAGATGTTGTAGAACCGGTTCTTCCTTCGGGAATAAGTAAAAGCCGCGACATTTGCTTGGGCGGCAAACATACCGGCAGCAAAGAGCTCGGCGTCGCTGCCACCTGTAACATCCATTGCGCAATCCGGATATTTCTCACTGATGGTGAGAAGCTGCCGGACGATGCGGTCTACCTTATACGAGCTGGCTTCCATGAAAAACAGTTCTGGCTCCCAGCCACGGCGACGGAAAAAG
>JAZNPV010000176.1:0-5304 GCA_045589835.1 Faecousia sp. | reverse complement strand
AAAGCCATTCTACATTGGATCTTGTATTGAATCAGTTAACTAAGGATAATGTGATATGAAAACTTTAACTTTATGTGGGAGCATGCGTTTTTCTAATGAGATGCACCAAATTGCTTGGGAGTTGGAGACCATGCATGGATTCAATATTCTGCAATGTGTATATGGTGAAGGATTATTAGATAGCACATCTCAAGAACGTCTTATAAATGCTCATTACAGAAAAATTGAACTATCCGATGGTATTTATGTGGTTGATATTGATGGCTATATCGGTAATTCTGTTCGAGCAGAAATTGCTTATGCCATAAGTATTGGAAAAGAAGTCCTGTATCACAGTAAATTCATAGAGAATATATCCTGCTGATGATCCTTACATCAGCAGGCTTTTCTTATTCACCATCATATATGGCAACAAGCTTGTAGAACGTACTGCGCTTTAATCCAGTTCTTTTCATAGCTTCTACCGCCGTTATTTCATTTCGTAACCATAGAGAGTATACCTCATCCCAATTATCTGGGAACACTGCTTTCGGTCGCCCTAAATGCTTTCCCTTCTGCTTCGCAGCCTCAATGCCCTGTGCCTGGCGCTCAAGTGTACGCACTCTCTCCTGCTCAGCGATACTTGAGAGAACTTCTATAAGAATGTTATTGATCATATCGATGATCCACTCCTGCCCTTCCGGTACTTCAGTCAATGTCGTAGGCATATCCAGAATCATTACTCGGATACGATGCTGCTTATAAAACTCCAGCTCCTGCCTGATATGATGCTTATTTCTACTGAGTCTATCAAGGGACATGATTACTAAGCTATCCCCTTCTCTAAGCAAGTGATTCCGGACAAGCTTGTACCCTTCCCTGTCCAACGTCTTTCCGCTGGCTTTGTCTCTGATGATATCACGGTCATCGATTCCGAATTTTTGAAGTGCGAGAATCTGCCGGTCAAGATTCTGTTCTTTGGTAGATACTCGGGCATAGCCATATATCTTTCTCATTTGTGCCTCCAAAGTGTCTGTAAAGATTGTTCGGATTTACGGATATGTCTGTAAATCATAAGTACACCTTTTCAGACGCAAAACTCCAGGCATAATGGCTGCTGCAGAAAGCATCTGTAAAGGTAGACCTTTTTGAACTATCTATATTTCACTTTTAATCAGATCATTTTGCAAAGCAATACACCAATTTCTCTAACAATTAGAAAAAGGAACTGTTGTAAAACGTAAGTTTTGCAACAGTTCCTTTTCTGATTTATAATTAATTTATTTCACGGATGCCATCAGATCCAGTATATCTTCCTTGCTGTGTAAACCGAGGATTCTAGATTGCTCAACTCCATTTTTGTATAGAATCAATGTAGGAATATGATCCACTTTGTGAGATGCAGTGAATTGAGGGTTCCAGTCGGAGTTAACAGTCCCCACTGTGACAGGATAAGATTCTTTCACGATTTCCTCAATAGACTTCGCAAATGCACGGCATTCTGCACAGCACAGCGAATGAAACAGCACCAATACCAGACCATCTTTTCTGATAACTTCCTGGTCAAAATTCAATCTGTTCAGTTGGGGTAATCTCATAATTACACGCTTTACCTAAGATCGTATTTGGCCATTACTTCATGTCTGCGATAGCTGCCTGCGCAGCAGCAAGGCGGGCAATGGGCACACGGAAGGGGCTGCAGGAAACATAATCCAGACCCAGCTTGTGGCAGAATTCAACGGACGTGGGATCTCCGCCATGCTCGCCACAGATGCCGACATGCAGCTTATCATTATTTGCACGGCCGAGAGTGCAGGCCATGTTCATCAACTTGCCAACACCGGTCTGGTCCAGCTTTGCGAAGGGGTCGTTCTCGAAGATCTTGGAATCGTAGTAAGCATTCAGGAACTTACCGGCATCATCGCGGGAGAAGCCGTAGGTCATCTGGGTCAGGTCGTTGGTACCGAAGCAGAAGAAGTCGGCATTCTGTGCAATCTCGTCAGCGGTCAGACAGGCACGGGGAATCTCGATCATGGTGCCAACTTCGTACTTGAGTTCCACACCGGCTGCAGCAATTTCTGCATTTGCAGTCTCAACAACGACCTTCTTGACGTACTTCAGCTCCTTCACATCGCCAACCAGAGGAATCATGATTTCGGGAACCATATTCCACTCAGGGTGAGCCTTCTGGACGTTGATAGCAGCTCGGATGACAGCGGAGGTCTGCATCTTGGCGATTTCGGGATAGGTAACGGACAGACGGCAGCCGCGGTGACCCATCATGGGGTTGAACTCATGGAGGCTGGTGATGATGTCCTTGATCTGCTGGACGGTCTTGCCCTGAGTGGCGGCCAGAGCAGCGATGTCTTCCTCAGTGGTGGGAACGAACTCATGCAGCGGAGGATCCAGGAAACGGATACACACAGGCATACCCTCCAGGGCCTCATAAATCTTCTCAAAGTCGGACTGCTGGTAAGGCAGGATCTTCTCCAGAGCTGCCTCGCGCTCCTCTGGGGTAGCGGAGCAAATCATCTCACGGAATGCAGCGATGCGGTCAGCCTCGAAGAACATGTGCTCAGTCCGGCACAGACCGATACCCTCTGCGCCCAGTTCACGAGCCTTCTTGGCATCTGCGGGGGTGTCAGCATTGGTACGAACCTTCAGGGTGCGGAACTTGTCAGCCCAGCCCATGATGGTACCGAAGTTGCCGGAGATTTCAGCATCCACAGTGGGAATCAGGCCATCATAGATATTGCCGGTGGAACCGTCAATGGAGATGCAGTCGCCCTCGTGATAGGTCTTGCCCGCCAGAGTGAACTGCTTGTTCTCCTCGTCCATGTTGATCTCGCCGCAGCCGGAGACACAGCACTTACCCATACCACGGGCCACGACAGCTGCGTGGGAGGTCATACCACCACGGACAGTCAGGATGCCCTGGGCAGCCTTCATGCCAGTGATATCTTCAGGAGAGGTTTCCAGACGGACCAGAACAACCTTCTTGCCAGCGTTCTTCCAGCTTTCAGCATCTTCTGCGGAGAAAACGATCTGACCGCAGGCAGCTCCGGGAGAAGCACCCAGGCCACGTCCAATGGGAGTGGCTGCCTTCAGAGCCTTGGCATCGAACTGGGGATGCAGCAAAGTATCCAGATTACGGGGATCGATCATCAGAACAGCTTCCGCCTCGGTCTTGTGACCCTCAGCCACCAGATCAACAGCAATCTGCAGAGCTGCGGGAGCGGTGCGCTTACCGTTACGGGTCTGCAGCATGTACAGCTGACCGTGCTCAACGGTGAACTCCATATCCTGCATATCGTGGTAGTGATTCTCCAGGATGTTGCAGACTTCCACAAACTGCTTGAATGCTTCGGGGAACTTGTTCTCCATTTCAGCGATGGGCATAGGGGTACGGACACCGGCAACCACGTCTTCACCCTGGGCATTGGTCAGGAACTCACCCATCAGCTTCTTTTCGCCGGTGGCAGGATCACGGGTAAAGGCAACACCAGTACCGCAGTCATCGCCCATGTTACCAAAAGCCATGGACTGAACGTTAACAGCTGTACCCCAGGAGTAAGGAATATCGTTGTCGCGACGGTAAACGTTGGCACGGGGGTTATCCCAGGAGCGGAACACAGCCTTGATGGCACCCATCAGCTGCTCCTTGGGGTCAGAGGGGAATTCAGCGCCGTTCTTGGCCTTGTACTCAGCCTTGAACTGGTTTGCCAGTTCCTTCAGGTCCTCGGCAGTCAAATCAACGTCCAGAGTAACGCCCTTCTTTTCCTTCATCTCATCGATGAGGACTTCAAAGTACTTCTTGCCCACTTCCATAACGACGTCAGAGTACATCTGGATGAAGCGGCGGTAGCAGTCGTAAGCCCAGCGGAGATTGCCGGACTTCTTTGCCATAACCTCAACAACATCCTCGTTCAGGCCCAGATTCAGGATGGTATCCATCATACCGGGCATAGAAGCACGGGCACCGGAACGAACAGAGACCAGCAGAGGATTCTCCAGAACACCAAACTTCTTACCGGTAACAGCTTCCAGCTTTTCTACATATTCCATGATCTGTTCCTGGATCTCGTCGTTGATCTTGCGACCATCCTCATAGTACTGCGTGCAAGCCTCAGTGGATATTGTGAAGCCCTGGGGAACAGGCAGACCAATGTTGGTCATCTCAGCCAGGTTGGCGCCCTTGCCACCCAACAGCTCCCGCATTTTACCGTTGCCTTCGGTAAACAGGTAAACATACTTGTGAGACATATTATTACCTCTTTCTTAAAGTGTTTTGGAGAACTTACCGTTCTCTTCTGCAAAGCCCATCTTGGTCAGATACTGGTTGTGGGATTCTCCCTTTCCTTCAGTGACCAGTTTCTGAATGCCGGTCTTCTTCAGGTGCGCATAGAGGAAGGTACCAACAGAGCAATCGCGATACTTAATGGTAGAGTAATCCAGCTCCACATTGATTGTGTCAAAGTCACGGGTGCCAACCAGAACACCAACAGACTCACCGGCAGTGTACACCATATACACCTCGGTATTGGCATTGCTCTTCAACTTATAGCCAGGGAAATGCTGTGCAATATCATTTGCATGATAGTTCAGGAAGTATTCCAGGCTCTTATCATCGACGTTAACGGGAACGCACTCAAAAATGGTTTCTGTGCGGTTCAGTCTGATGAGCTGCCACACATTGATGATTATCAGGCCAAGGTTCAAGAAAACAACAGGCCATGCACTGGACAAAAATGCGTAAATCATACTAATACAAGAACCAACTGTGTTAAACAGGCGCAGCTTGACCACAGATGTCATCATCATGGACAGCAGGACAAGTGCAGTTCCGATATAACCAAAAATTTCAAGATAAATATTCAATGTTCTTACCTCATTATGTTATCTGGTTCCGAAGATACGGTCACCCGCATCACCAAGGCCAGGCAGAATATAGTCATGGTCGTTCAGTTTCTCATCGATACAGGCTATATACATATCCACATCGGGATGTGCCTTCTGGAAAGCCTCGATGCCCTCCGGGCTACCAATAATGTTCATCATAGTGATATGCTTACAGCCATGATCCTTCAGAAAATCAATGGCCATGATTGCGCTGCCGCCTGTAGCAAGCATTGGATCAACCACAAACACTTCCCGATTGCCGATATCATCAGGCAGTTTGCAGTAGTATTCCACAGGTTTATGGGTCTCAGGATCACGATACAGACCGATATGTCCAATTTTTGCAGAAGGAATTAACGCAACAATGGTATCGACCATGCCCAGGCCTGCACGAAGAATGGGGATAATTGCCATTTTCTTGCCTGC
>JAZNPV010000175.1:0-2150 GCA_045589835.1 Faecousia sp. | reverse complement strand
CTTCCGGGTATTATCAGATTATTTCCATCTGCTCCGGCATTGGGAACGGGCATACGCCCCGAAACCGGAGGATGAAATATGGCATCCATTGTTCGTGGAAGCCCTGCAAAAGAAAGACCACATCGAGTATTTACTGGATGTGCTGCTGTACGATTCCATCGAGGAGCGTGCGGCACTTATCAAAGATTACGGAAAGGAAGTGATGAAACTTGAACGGCGATTATCAGAGCTTGGCACCGGAGCTGAGAGAGAACTTGAAGATGTTGGCAGAGAACCGGCTCTGCCAGACCCTGGAGGAAGTCAGGGAGCTTCTGGAGGTGAATGACAAAGGGCAGGTGAAAAATACCATGCAGAATGTGTATCAGGTCTTTCAGTCTGATCCGGTACTGCATGGAGCTATCGGCTATAACATCCTCACCGGGCGCATCGATATCTGCAAGACGCTGTGGTGGGAACGCACCACCTCTGCCATGAGCGACACGGATTTCAACTACCTCATGCTGTATCTGGAAAAACGATATGGACTAAACAATGAAAACCGCATCCGCAGGGCATTGACGGTGGTTGCACACCAGAACCAGTACCACCCGATCCGGGAGTATCTGAACCGCTTGGAGTGGGACGGCACAGAACGCATCCCCTATGTTCTTCATCACTTCCTGGGTGCAGAAATCTGTGCGTATGGCACCGAAGTCATGCGGCTGTTTCTGCTGGGAGCCATTCACCGGGTATTCAGACCGGGCTGCAAGTTTGAACTGATGCTGTGTCTGGTGGGCGGACAGGGAGCCGGTAAATCTACCTTCTTCCGCTTTCTGGCCTGCAAGGACGAATGGTTCTCCGATGACTTGAAGAAGATTGATGACGACAATGTGTTCCGCAAGATGCAGGGACACTGGATCATAGAGATGTCAGAGATGATCGCCACAGCAAACGCACGGAGCATCGAGGATATTAAATCGTTTCTGAGCCGATCCAAAGAAACCTACAAGGTTCCCTATGCAACGGAGCCGGAGGACAGGCTGCGGCAATGTGTGTTCGGCGGTACTTCCAACGCACTGGACTTTCTTCCCCTTGACCGCAGTGGAAACCGCCGCTTTCTTCCCATCATGGTACATCCCGAACAGGCAGAGGTACACATTCTGGAAGATGAAACGGCATCCCGGCAGTATATGGATCAACTGTGGGCGGAAGCTATGACCCTTTACCGACGGGGAAAGATACAGCTGAAGCTGTCCAAGGAGATGAACGAACAGCTGGTGCTGTTGCAAAAGCAGTTCATGCCGGAGGACACCAAGGTGGGCGTGATACAGGCGTTTCTGGACGATTTTGATGGAGATATGGTCTGTTCCAAGCTTCTCCATCACGAAGCTCTGGGGCGCTTTGACGAGCCGAAATCGTGGGAGATACGGGAAATCAACGAGATTATGAACCAGTCCGTGACGGGCTGGATTCCTTACCCCAATCCCAGAAGCTATAAGAAGTACGGAAAGCAAAGGGGCTGGATGCGTGGAAACGAAGCATCAGAAACGGAGACGAACCCCTTGGATGGCTTTCGTGAGCTGACCGAGGAAGAATGCAGCCAGATGGAACTACCGTTTTGAGAAAGGAGACTGGTTTCCTGTTTTATGTCCAATCCGTTGCCATATCGGTTTCCGTGAAAAGCCTTGTTCTGCAAGGCTTTTTCTTCTCTGGAAACGAAAGCAACAAAGAAATTGAAGAAAAGCAAAGATAACAAAGACAACTGCCGAAAGGTGGAATCTGGTTTTTGTGAGCCGGTTTCCGGTTTCTGTTTCCAGTTCCCCCTTGTCCGGCTTTAGGAGGTATCCAAATGACCGCAGTACAGCAAAATTCAGGAATGGAAATGCCCCATCCCTGCACAATGAATTAAATTATGGAGGTAAATGCCTATGGCGAATAGCAAGAGCAATGTAAGTGAGAAGAACTATTTTGACATTCCGGTGTGGCGCAGATACACGCTGACCATTGAGGAAGCTGCTGGCTACTATCACATCGGTGAAGGAAAGCTGCGGATGCTGATCGACCAGAACCCGCATGAAGATTTCTATGTTATGAACGGAAATCGGGCGCTGATCAAGCGGGAGAAGTTTGAGCGGTATCTGGATCAAGCTACCGCTGTGTAAAAAAATAAT
>JAZNPV010000174.1:0-3330 GCA_045589835.1 Faecousia sp. | reverse complement strand
GACTCCCAGAATCAAAGGGAATGAAATCGTATTGGACGATGCGGATATTGACCTGACCGGCATTCGAAAAATCGTGATCACAGCCTGCGGCAGTGCCTATTATGCCGGCTGTGCGGCCAAATTTGCTATTGAGGAGCTGTGCCGCATTCCGGTGCTGGTGGAACTGGCAAGCGAGCTGCGGTATTCCAATCCCTTGATCGACAGCAGCACACTGCTGATCGTTCTGTCCCAGTCCGGCGAAACAGCGGATACCATTGCAGCTATGAGGGAATGCCAAAGCAGGGGTGCCAAGGCATTGGCTATTGTCAATGTGGTCGGCAGCACCATTGCGAAGATTGCAGACTGGTGCATTTACACCTGGGCAGGCCCGGAAATTGCGGTTGCAACCACAAAGGGTTATACGACCCAATTGACAGTGCTCTACCTGTTTGCACTGTATGCCGCGAAAAACCTGCAAACCATTGATAACTCCCTGTACGGTACTCTGCTGAATGCGTTAAAAGCGATCCCCCGGAAAATGCAGGAGTCTCTGGACATGAATCCTGGCATTGGGAAACTGGCAAAGAAGTACCATAAGGCAAGTTCCATGTTCTTCATAGGACGCAATACGGACTATGCTGTGGCATTGGAAGGCGCGCTCAAAATGAAGGAAATCTCCTATATCCACGCGGAATCCTACGCTGCGGGAGAGCTGAAGCACGGAACCATCGCTTTAATCCACGAAGGGCAGCCCGTGGTGGCTCTGTGCTGCAACGATGCCATCACAGAAAAAACTATGAGCAACATTGTGGAAGTCAAGGCCCGTGGTGCTGAAGTTTTAGCGGTTGCAGGCAAGGAAAATCAGCGAATCCTGTCTTTGGCGGACGATATGATCTATGTGCCGAAGATCCATCCGCTGTTCAGCGCTGCGGTTGAGATCGTACCGCTGCAAATGCTTGCCTACCATGTGGCAAAGGAGAATGGCTGCGATATTGACAAGCCGAAGAATCTTGCGAAATCTGTAACGGTGGAGTAGATACAAATGACAAAGTATATTTTTGTGACCGGCGGTGTGGTTTCCGGCCTGGGAAAGGGCATCACAGCAGCGTCTCTGGGCCGCCTGCTGAAGGCCAGAGGATTGAAGGTAGCAGCCCAGAAGCTGGACCCCTATATCAATGTGGACCCAGGCACCATGAGCCCCTATCAGCACGGCGAGGTCTATGTTACGGAAGACGGCGCGGAAACCGATCTGGATCTGGGGCACTATGAAAGGTTTATTGACGAGGATCTGAATAAATTTTCCAACCTGACCACCGGCAAGGTCTATTGGAATGTGCTGAATAAAGAAAGACGGGGCGAGTATCTGGGCTCAACCGTGCAGGTTATTCCACACATCACAAATGAGATCAAGGAATTCGTCTATCGTGTGGGCAAGCAGACCGATGCGGATGTGGTCATCACAGAGATCGGCGGCACCATCGGTGATATCGAGTCGCAGCCCTTTTTGGAGGCTGTCCGGCAGATCTCTTTGGAGGTTGGAAGAGAAAACAGCCTCTTTATCCATGTAACACTGGTTCCGTTTCTTCGCGGCTCCGATGAGCACAAGTCGAAGCCAACCCAGCATTCTGTCAAAGAATTGCGGGGTATGGGTATCAATCCAAACATCATTGTGCTGCGCTGCGACGAGCCTTTGGAGGAATCCATTTTCCAGAAGATCAGCTTGTTTTGCAATGTAAAGCCAGACTGCGTCATTGAGAATACTACACTGCCTAACCTGTACGAAGCGCCGTTGATGCTGGAAAAATCCGACTTCTCCAGTGTGGTCTGCCGGGAACTGGGGTTGGAAACCGGGGCGCCGGATCTTGCAGAATGGAAGCAGATGGTACAGAAGATACACAGCCGCAGCAAAATAGTCACGATTGGTTTAGTGGGTAAGTATGTGCAGCTGCATGATGCCTATTTGTCAGTTGCGGAAGCCCTTCGTCATGCCGGCTATACGCTGGATGCAAAGGTGGAAATCAGCTGGATCGATTCGGAAACCCTGACTGAGGATTCTTATGAAGAAACCCTGACCGGACTGAATGGCATCCTTGTTCCCGGTGGCTTCGGCGGGCGCGGCATAGAAGGGATGATCCTGGCGGCCAGATTCGCCAGAGAAAAGAAAATTCCATACTTCGGTATTTGTTTGGGTATGCAGATCGCAGTGATCGAATTTGCCAGAAATGTGCTGGGACTCAAGGATGCCAACTCCGGTGAATTCGTAGCTGACGGCAAGCATAAGGTCATCGACTTTATGCCCGGTCAAAGTGAGAATGTGGATAAGGGCGGCACTCTTCGTTTGGGCAGCTATCCCTGTGTAGTAGCCGAAAATACCACGATGTACCGGTGTTACGGAAGCAAGCTGATCCATGAACGCCACCGTCATCGCTATGAGTTTAATAATGATTACAGACAGACCATGGTAGCTGCCGGCCTGTGCTTAAGTGGCAGCTCACCGGATGGAAGACTGATCGAGACGGTAGAGCTGACCCAGCGCCCCTTCCATGTGGGTGTTCAGTATCACCCGGAATTTAAGAGCCGCCCCAATAAACCCCATCCGCTGTTTGTAGGCTTTGTGAAAGCCAGCTTGGAGGAAGGCAAATGAGTATCCACGAAGAATGCGGTGTCTTTGGCGTATACAGTCCCAAGCAGGAAAACGTGGCGAGTCTTGTGTATTACGGCCTTTATGCCTTGCAGCACCGAGGCCAGGAAGGCTGTGGAATTGCCGTAAATGACGATGGCGTGTTTACCTGCCAAAAGGGCCTGGGTCTGGTCAGCGAGGTTTTTGGCACAGAGGAGCTGTGCAAATTTCCAAAAGGAACGATTGCGGTAGGACACGCCCGTTACGGTACAACCGGCGGCAACAACCTAAGTAACTGCCAGCCAATTGAAGTCAACCACCTGAAAGGAAAGCTGGCATTGGCACATAACGGCAATTTGAGCAATGCGCTGCCGCTGCGGAAGGAATTGGAGCTTTCCGGTGCGATTTTTCATACCACCTCCGATACGGAGACCATTGCCTATGTGATCACCAGGGAGCGTATTGCCGCACCTTCCATTGAATCGGCAGTAAGCAGAGCGATGGATAGACTGGATGGTGCGTACTCTCTCGTGATGATGTCGGCACAAAAGCTGATCGCTGTTCGGGATCCCTACGGTTTCCGTCCCCTCTGCTATGGTGTTATGAAAGACGGTACCTATGTGGTTGCTTCCGAAAGCTGTGCATTGAGTGCGGTTGGTGCAAGGTTTGAGCGGGATATCCTGCCCGGTGAGATCGTCACCTTCAGCCAAAACGGTGTAGTATCGGATACC
>JAZNPV010000173.1:0-4073 GCA_045589835.1 Faecousia sp. | reverse complement strand
CCGATGACCAAATATATGGGGTGGATAAGGGATTCGTTTACATTTTCACTGGCTGGCTTCAACTATGCTTTCCCTTTATCTACATCCGTACCGGATGCATCTAAAGGGAAAGGGATTCTCCCACGGATAGAACACAGGCTGATATTGGGCGATCCCGACTGATCGGCCTTCGGCCGATGGGATTCTCCCCCGCGCTAAAAAAGTGTCCGCCGATGACCAAATATATGGGGTGGATAAGGGATTCGTTTGCATTTGCTCCCCGATGTGGAGCAAATTATGGTGTTGCCGTCGTCCAGCCGCCGGCAAGCAATAGTCCACCGGACTAGGGTGTATTTTGTAAAGGAAGGTTTTACCCCTTCACAAAATACACATGACTGCGGCTCATTTGTGGCAAAGTGAACAGCGGTTATGGGAAAGGAGTAAAAATTCCGTAAGTAACCGCAATCGAAGCTACGAAAGGAGCCTGCATGAAATCTTTATACGAAGAATTGGGCGGCACATACCGGCAAGTCGGAGATTATTTCATCCCGGACATTGAACTGCCCGAAAGAAACTACGAAATCGGCAAATATGGCCGTATGCGCCATCGTTATCTCAAAGAGCATCGTAAAATCCAGTACACAACCATGATCCTCGAAGGCACACTGTATGACCACCTGGAAGAAATTGACCGGACCTGCAACGAGCGCATGGAAACCATGGTAGCTGCCCTGAAGAAGCAGCAAGGCATCACAGAAGAATTGAAAGCCCGCGATCAATTTGCATGGGTAGGTGCTATGAACAACATCTGCAATGCAGCAGAAGAAGTCATCCTCCGGGAACTTGTTTATGAGGAGGACGGCGCATGAGCATCTTGGAAGAATTGTGGTATGGCAATATCGAGCCTGCCGAATATGATATTTCACCCGACAAGAAATACAAGGAGATGCTTCAGCTAATCAGCCGGAACGAGGATAAGCTGCTTGCGACCATGACGGATGCGCAGAAAGAGTTGTTCACGAAATACGCAGATTGCGTAAGAGAGTATCAGGTTATGGCAGAGTGCCTGCTGTTCCAGAACAGCTTCAGGCTGGGTGCCAGGATCATGCTGGAAGTTATGGCAGAATAAGCGATCTAAGACGGCCGTCCCCGGTTTGGGGACGGCCTTTCTGCGTTTATGGGGTTATTCCTGTTCTTTATTCTTCTTCCGGCTCTTATACACATTGTACTGGTTCTTACATTTGGGACTACAGAACAGATTGCTCTGTCTGCTTGCGGCAAAGACCTTCTGACAATGCTTGCACAGCTTTAGGGGGCTATCTTCATCCGTCAGCATGAAACTGAACATCATTTGAATGCCCAGCAGCAGAGAATGGAAATCCCAAACGATGGTAGGTTTGTCAAATAGGGCGATATGGTAAGTGGGAGCCATGCCGCCGAACGCCGCCATGCTCATGTGCAGCGCCTTTTTCGCTTCGTCCTTTAGAGAAGCGTTGTCCTCATAGTAGAAAAAGCTGGTTAACAGATGGAATGCCCAATCCTTGAACTGTGTAGTCAGCCAATCGTACCGCTCCGCATACTGCCGCTGGAAGCTCATGTTCATAGCCATAGGCTGCTCCGAGAAGGTCAATGCCAGAGCCTGCATGGTTCTATCTTCGTTGACATTCCAACTGGATTCTATGCCCTTTTTCACAAGATCCAGCTTGTCAAAGGGGTAGAACAGTTCCAGATACTTTTCCGTAGGCATGGTTTCTTCCCGGATATACTGGTTCTTGGGAAGATACACCGCTTCGTAGTCCATGAACTGAGGTGTGGTGGGCAACGCAGTCATCAGGCCCAGCAAACCGTACTTATGCACGAAATCCATAACACCCTGGCGGATCACTTCCTCGGACTTTCTGCCCATGGAAAGCAGACCGACATTCAGCGCATCCAGTACCAACTGCTCCGGATTCTCCAGGGGGTTATATACCTCCGGCTTGGCATTCGGTGCCGCTGTCACATACCGGACTCCATTCTTTCCCTCTTTCAATTCATATCGGTCATAGCGCACCCAATAGGAGCTTGCCCGTTCAAACAGATTCTTCATGGAACACCTCACTGTGTAATCTGTAAATCGCAATTTTATATTACTATCTTATCAGCCATCCTTGCTATCGTCAAGGGTGGCTTTTTTGCGTTTTGGGGTCTTGTTTTCCTTCTTGACCCTGGCTTGGGTTTTGCCCTTTTGCTCCAAGGCAGCTTCATACAAGGATATAAATTCCCGTTCCCGCAGAGAAAGCGATCCTGCCGCTTTATTCTTAAGATGGTCATAGAGTTTCCTCTGTAATTTCCGTGTGTATGTATCCCGTACCTTTCGGATATTCCGGTCAGACTGCCCACGAAGCTCAGCCAACTTGCTTGCGCTGTAAAGCCGAAGAGAAAGAAAATACAGAACCTGTTTGTGTTCCATCTTGAGATTTTTTACAAGGTTGGAAAGGAAACTGTCTGCCGTTAGTTCGTGCATTTCATAGGGGCAGTCAAAGAGAATGTCCAGGAACTGTCCTCTTGTCAAAAGCCGATGTTCCGGTGAACACATCCACTCCGGGAAAACAAGTGCGTCATTGGTCTTTTTCTTGTATTCCAGCGGCACATCGCCACGAAGAACTTCGTGATACCGCTCTCTGCGCTCCCGGTTCCGGTCAAGCCTGTCCATCTCACCGATGACCACATCGAAGTCGGTATCTTTCCGGGCAGCCTTGCTCAATCGCTCCAAAGCAAACTCGTCGATCTGCTGCCGCAGGATATCAAGGCCAATGGGGGCATCCGGATCATCTTCATCCTCCGGTATATCATCGCCATAGCCAGCAGGATCTTCGTCCTGCTCCAACTGACTTTCCAGTACCGTTTCAAATTCCGCATCCAGGGCAGCGCCCAGATCCTCGTCAAAGGGGATGGCATCGGAGGATTCTGTTTCCTCTGTAAATATAGTGAAGTCATGCTCCGGCTTCCATGCCGCATCTTCTGCAGCTTCGATTTCTTCGTACTCGTCAAATTTATTTGCCATGACTTCACCACCCTTCTGTTGTTCATTTTAGCATATCGCAGAATATTTTGAAGAATATTCTGTAAAATTCGAAAATAAATTTTCAAAACAGTTCCGTTTTACATACCATTTTTCTCCTACAAGTGAGGGAGTAATCCGAAAACACCATTTTCGGATTACTTCTATCTTGAAGAAAGGAGGAAATGCCTATGATGAAACCCCAGAGAGAACTGACCCCGAAAGAAATCCGTTCCATCCGAAAGCTGGTCACAGCCAAGTGTGCCAACTACGACAAGGAGTACGGATGCCTGCCCCTGGACTGTGAGTGTCCGATGCTGAACATCTGCTACGCTCACAGCGCCATGTGCAGCTACTTCCGGGAGTCCGTTCTGCCCAACGATCCGGAACTGTCTGCCGTCTTTCAGCCGCTGCCCACCAAGCGCTGTAAGTATTGCGGAAAGCCTTTTCCGATTGACGGGCGCAAGGTGTACTGCTCCCAAAATTGCGCTGACGCAGCCAGCCGGGAGCAAACAGCCGCCAGGGTACAAAAGCACCGGAAAAAGAAAGTGGATATGTAACGATTATGCCCCGAAAAAGCATTGCAGCGCAATGACTTTTCGGGGCTGTTTTCATACCCCCGGTGTGTCAGTACCCGGAATGCAGATTCTGTCCTTATGACCGTTACAAGGGCAGCAAAACGAACGATTACGGAATACGAATTTGGATCTCACTACAGGAGGATATATTTGCCTATGACCAACGCCCAACCCCAGCAGAACTACTACTATATCAACCGACGAATCGGTTCAACCAACTATAAAGTCAAAGTGTACTTCAGCAACACCGAAAGAGAAACCATGGAGGAGAAAATATTGAGAATGGTAAAAAATGATGCTATGCAAAATGCGACTGAGTGTGCTATAATGAATGCGCCACAAATGAGCCGTCAGTCTGAAAGGAGCGCATCATGAGCGTGAAACAGACTGAGGATAAGATTACGGCGCTGTACGAGCGCCTGTCCCGTGATGATGACCTTGCGGGAGAAAGCAACTCCATTCTGAACCAGAAA
>JAZNPV010000172.1:0-5083 GCA_045589835.1 Faecousia sp. | reverse complement strand
TCCGGGATGTCAAGACAACACCAGACTTTTTCTGCGACTTGATTGTCTTCGGTGCTCTGATAATTTTTCAGCACACCGCTGTCGTCGATCATGAATGTTCCGGTTTCGTTTGTAATTTCTATCATAGTGACCTCCCATATTTCCCGCAAGTAAAGGGGGTATCTGTGGTATCAGTTTTCACTCCAGATCATGCCCTTTTTCCATTCCTCTTCGTCCCAATAGATGCCACATTTTCCGTGCATCTTCTTTACTGTAGAGGGAAGCTCAGATGCTTTCATATGCAAGCTGCAGTCCCAGAAGGCCAAATACCCGATCTTTTCCACGCCTTCGGGGATGACAACTTCACAAAGATGCCAACATTTTGAAAACACGCCCTCGTTCCTGTCAAAATCGTCTCCCGTAACTTCCTCTGGCCAAATATCCGGAATATGCGGATCGCTGCCGATGCTTTTCAGTGTACCGGGAAATACTACTCGCTTTAAGCCGCCGCAGTCGTGGAAAGCCATATCTTCCAGAATCAACAGTCCCTCAGGAAGAATCAGTTCCTCCAATGCTTCACACTGCCGGAAAGCATAGCCGTCTATTCTTTTTAGCCCGGGCTGGATATTCAGTTCTCGGAGATTTTTACACGCGGCAAAGGCATCTTCACAGATTCTTTCTACACCAGTATTGATCTGTACAGACCGAAGCTGCGCACATTCCTCAAAGGCACCGTTTGTGATGGATTTCAGCGACCCAGGAATGACAAGTTCCTGGATATCGCTTTCATGGAATGCCCTTTTTCCCAGTTCTTCCAGCCCCTCGGGCAGTACAACCTTCTTGCAATTTAAGCCCAGAAAGGCCATCACGCCGATCTTCTTTAACCCTGCCGGAAACACAATATCTTCAATATATGGGATCAGTTGGGTCTCATCATCCCAATCGGTGACAGTTTCATACAGCGAGTCTGTATCCCATGAAAAGCTTACACGGAATGCTTCGTCACCAATTTCCTGTAGGCTTGCAGGCAAACGGATGCCATCCAAATCAGCACCTTCAAAAGCATTGGCTCCGATGATTCTCACAGAATCCGGCAGAGTTGCCTGTTTTAGATTGCCGCAATGTGCAAAAGCGGCAGTTCCGATTTCTTCCACACCTTCCTGCAGGGTGAGCAGAATAATTCCGGTTTTGGCAAAGGCATTTTCACCGATTTTCTTTACAGAGCCCGGAATCACCACTCATCCAGCCAGGAGCAGCCATAGAAGGCCCTGGGTGCAATTTCTGTGACGGTATCCGGAACTACCAGACTGCAACATTCCGGAACCGCGATTTCTTTTTTCAAGCCCAATAAGACGTTGTTTTCAATCTGTAGTTCCATATCCAGTGCCCTTTCGCTCAAATGCAGTGCCACATTACCTTATGAGCTTCCTTTGCTTCCGGCAGCACCAGCTCCTCCATCATATGGCAAATTGCCTGTTCGGGAACGGCATCCGTACGGCTGGCGTTGCGCCGAAGCTGTTCTTCCCAATCCGTTTCCAGATAGATGATCCGGGTGGATGCGCGATACTGGTTGAACAGCTTGATTTGTTTGGCGCGCACCAGGGGGCTTAGGTTTGTGGCATTCCAGACAAAGGTTTGCTTTTTTCTCAGAAACTCCCGGGCCCGTTCTCTGGCAATCTCCAAAACCTTACCCTGATTGTCTGTGGGCGAAATTTTCATTTCCCTCCGAATCTCGTCCAGGGAAATCATCGGCAAGGTGATGTTTTTGACCCAGGTGTCTTTCCCCGTTCCGGGCAGGCCAGACAGCATATGCACTTCGCCCCAGGTATCATCATACAATTTCATCTCCGGGGGAATATTTCTTCCAGACAAATAGGAAAACTTCGTGTGGTCTGAAGCAAACGGGAATGGGCCAAGGGGGAAATGCAGAGAGAAAACGAATTCCCTGCATAGCTGTACTTGCTCTACCATATGTATCCGGTCATGCTCGTCTATGCACACCCGGCCTAATGCATCCGCTTCACACAGGACGCACAGAAGCTCTATGGAAAAGAGCGGACACAATTCTCCATTGGCAGCGATGGCAATCAGCTTCCGTTTTCCATCGGGGTCATCAATGGCATAGGGCGGAAAGCTGTGGTAACGAATCAGATTACAGACCGTTTCCCGAAATTCCATTTTATCCGGTGTGCCGCACAGACCCATATCCAGCCACAGGAACTGCCGGGCCATTTTGGAACCCACCAATGTGTGGTTTGGAGATATCCACCTGCCGCCCTCCCAACGGGTGGTGGGGATTTTCCCGATATCATGAAGCAGGGCTGCCAGAAAGAGGATTTGCTGTTCATCCTCCGTCAAATTACGGAAGGAATCCAGCATTACCATCTCTTCGCAGACCATTTTGGTATGGGTCCACACATCTCCTTCCGCATGAAATGTCGGATTTTGCTGCGTTCGGGACATGGGGATTGCAAAGGAAGACAGTACTGCCTCGATGCCTGACCAATCAATATTCTCTTTTGCCGCCTGAGATATAAGACGCAGCAGGTCTTCCATGTTTTTCACTCCTTATTTGGTAATTTCGGTGCGTAGATGGCTTCCACCGGAATGGCCAGTCCGTTGGGAACAATAGGCCGATCCAGCCAGTGGGTCTGGGACACATCCACCGTTTGGGTGAAGGATGCCCGGACGTATTTCAGTCGGTCAATGACCTGACCGTTTTCTTCGATTTTGATGTACAGACCCTCCATGGTATCGGAGGCATCGGTCTCCCGGACCTGCCGCTCCACATCCAAACCCAGCTTTTTGCTGGTGGCCCGGAGGGTGTCCGTCTTGTTCTCGCTGATATAGTTGGACTTTCCCAGCAGGGAGATCAAATCCTCCTTGTTCTGGAAACTGCCCGTTTTCAGCACTGGAACAGACGCCACAGGCAGACCTTTCAGCATTTCATGTCTGCGCTCGGTGGACAGAAAAATCCTCTCCTCCCGGTCAAAAATGTCGAATTCCAGGAAGAAGTGGGGAAGCTTATCGTAGTACACTGTATGCTTGGCATACATCCACTCGCCGTACATGATGTAGCGTGTGCCTAGCACCTCGAAAAAGGCATCCTGATGGATATTGGCCCACTGTTTCATCAGGTTATAGTGCCGCTCCCGGTATCCGCCGGTAAGATAATGGCCCCGGCTTTGCAGCAACAGCTCGCCATCCTCGGCGAAGGAGATGGCGGTATTGGCTCCGTCGATTTTTTCTTCCACCACCAGGTGCTTTCCCTTGATGTAAGAGAAGGGCACCTGGGATAGGTCTTCATCCCCCGGCTGGAGCCGTGAGCCCTCCAAATGAGGTGTCCGGGGGTATTTCTTTAAGGTCACAGCTTCCATAGAATTACTCCTTATTGTTAATCAGAATGCACAATGCTGTTGATTTTTGTTTCGGCCATCAGCTCTTCATAAGGATAACCTGTGGGTACGATCAGGGTGTTGATGATGGTTTCCTTAAACTGACGGCCATGGACCGTCAAGGCTCCTTCTGCCTTCTTCTGTCCCCAACCGGCATACTTCGGATACGGCATACCCTGAGGAATACGCAGCACATGGATATAATTGCACATCAACGCACCAGGCCCGATCTCTCGCAGCGATGTGGGCAGTTCCATTTCCATAATCAGGCAGCCGGAGAAAACGTTGTCATCCATTTTTTCCAGAGTTGTTGGCAGCACCAGCTTTTCCACAACAATCAAATCCCACAGATTATCTGCATGGTAACTTATTTCTCTAATACCCTCGGGAATTATCAAATTTCGAACAACTCTTTTTTCATGGGATCGTCTGAAGCCATACGGCCCCTGGTGTAGGCTGTTTTCCTTCTTAGGCTCAAAAGATGTCAGCCGCCCACCTTCGTCACAGTAAAATCTGCCGCATTCATTTTCCGTATAATACCGCATCTCATCGGATATAGATATTTTCTCCCAATTTTCCAGCATACTCATTTCCGTCCTTCCTGTGTCTCATTACTTAAACTCGATAGACTGCCGCTCCAAAACAATGGCTTTCCCACGATGCAGTTCACCGACGCAGACATCATATTCGCCCATAATGTCGGTCAGCGTCAGGATATGGTTGCCGATATTTGCCATATAAAAGACTTCATCGGCCAATTTGATCCTCCGTTTCACCTTCTCCTTGTTCAGGCGGAAGGTAATGGCATAGTAATCACAGGGCGGCTGATCATCAAAGGAGAATTGGATAATCTCCGGCTTGATATCCGCAAGGCCGCTGGAGAAACAGCGCATATCGTGGGCCATATCTTCTATCCACTGGGGAACAGGCTCGCCCTTGCGGTGCTCCGGTAGCCACATAGTATCGCGGACATAGAACAGCGTTACATGCTCGGGAAAAACAAAGCAATCCGGATTGATAGAGAACATCTGTCCCCAGCCACCATTGACATCATTTTGCGCAACGCAGCCAAAGGGATAAATGATTTCAATATCATTGCCGTAGCTTTCAACGTATTGCTTTCCGGCTGCGCAAAGCATATATCCGGCAATGGCTGCTTCTTCAGGGGATAACTGCTTATAGTGCTCTCTGTAAGCCGCGCAGGACTCTTCGGTATTTTGAAGATTAGCTATTCTTTCATGCTCATCTGGCAGAAAATCAAATAAAAACATCTTATCACTCTCTTTGGTCTATCGTTGCCATCATGATCAGATGGCCGTTTACACCGCTGAAATGCAGCTTCGTGCAGCTAGCCTCAGAAAACAGTTTTGTCAGAATGTCCTTGGTCAGCAGGTGGATATGCTCCGGGTTATCGTCTTCCTTGGAGGGGACGGACACCACTACATACTTCCTTGCCATCTTCACAGCGGCTTCCACTGCCTTGCCTACCTCTGGAATATGCTCCAGCACCTCCAACAGTGTCACAACATCAAAGCTGCCCGCCGGGAAGGGCTGGTCGCAGATATTTTTGTTATAAGCAGTCAGCTGACTGTAACCGCCTGTAGCCAACTCATTGAGAAAAGTCACCCGCTTGTCCAGCAGATCCAGGGAGGTTATCTGCACCTGGGGAAACTCCTCCATAAAGGGAAGCAGGAACACACCCCGGCCGC
>JAZNPV010000171.1:0-4490 GCA_045589835.1 Faecousia sp. | reverse complement strand
GTTGATGGCGTTACGCATCCATGCGGTCATGGCGCCGGCAACGTCCAGATCCTCGGTGGTGACAGGCTCACCGGTCTTGGAGTAGGCGACAACGATCTTGCCGATACGCTCGCGCAGATCCTTCAGATCCTTGGCAACAGCCAGGATGGCCATCAGCTCGGAGCCGACAGCGATGCCGAACTTGGACTCCATCATGAAGCCGTCCAGACGGCCGCCGATACCGATGATGATGTTACGCAGAGACTGAGCGCAGAAGTCGATGATCCAGCCCATCTCGACGCGCTTGGGGTCGATGTCCAGACGCTTCAGGCCCTTGTTAGCCAGCCACTCGTCGGTGTTGTTGCGCTCGTGCTGCATACGGGCAGTCAGAGCAACCATAGCCAGGTTATGAGCGTTCATGATATCGTTGATATCACCGGTCAGACCCAGAGAGAACTCGGTCATGGGCATCAGCAGAGCGTTGCCGCCGCCGGCTGCGGTACCCTTAACGTTCATGGTGGGGCCGCCGGAGGGCTGACGCAGAGCGCCGCCTGCGTTCTTGCCGATGTAACCCAGACCTTCGATCAGGCCCAGAGAAACGGTGGACTTACCTTCACCGAAGGGAGTGGGAGTAACAGCGGTGACTTCGATGAACTTGCCGTCGGGCTTGTCCTTCAGACGGTTCATAACCTTGATGAAGTCAATCTTGGGGGTCTTGCCGTAGGGGATGATTTCCTCTTCCAGCAGGCCCAGCTTCTGGCGGAAGAAATCGACGGGAGGCAGAGTCTTTTCTGCTTCCTCAGCGATCTGCCAGTCAGCAAACTGAGTGGGGTCGAGCTTTACAAAGCCCTTCTCGTCTACGTACTTGCCGTTTTCATCAAAAACGATTGCCATAGTGAGTTTCCTCCTTAAATTTGGTGCTGTTGCGCAGCACAATATTAACTATATTATACTTCCGTAACGTCGGCTGCGTCCCGGATGAAACGCATGACCTTACTGGTGAGTACACTTTTCATAACTGCCTTCTCGAATTCCTCGTCGTAGTAGTCCTTCAGCTGCTCCATGGTCAGATTGTTTTGACGGCAGATCAAAGCCAGTGCCTGGCCGATCTCTTCTTGGGTGGGCTCCAGCTTTTCCAGTTCCACAATCTTATCGATGGCAGCGTGGTTGCGCAGGGCAGCTTCGGCGGCAGGATAGGAATCCTTGCGCAGGTCCTCGGGGGTGGTATTCATAAAGCGGCAGTACATGTCCATGTTCAGACCCTGCTGCGCCAGCTGGGCTTCCAGATTTTGCAGCTGCTGCTGTACGGCTTCTTCCAGAGCTTCTTCGGAAACGGAGAATTCCAAGGTAGCTGCGGCCTTGCGGAGCAGCTGATCCTGCAGATCCATTTCACCGCGCTCATCGGCGTAGGCCTGCAGGCTTTCACGCAGCTTGGTGCGCATTTCTTCTAAGGTTTCGCAGTTGCCCACTTCCTTGGCAAACACATCGTCCAGCTCGTAGGGGGTCTTTACGCGAATTTCGCGGATGACGCAGGCAAATTCCGCAGCCTTACCGGCCAGCTCTTCGGAATGGTAGGCTTCCGGGAAGGTGACTCTTACGGTGACTTCTTCACCGGGGACTTTGTCCAGCAGCTGCTCTTCAAAGCCGGGGATGAACATGCCGCTGCCCAGTACAAGGGTCTGGTTCTGGGCGGTGCCGCCGGGGAACTGAACGCCGTCGCAGTAGCCTGCGTAGTCCAGAACGATCTCGTCGCCTGCTTCGGTGGGGCGATCTTCGATCACGGCGATCCGGGGATGCTGCTGCAGCAGCCGCTGGATCTGGCGGTCGGTTTCTTCCTCGGTAACGATATGCCGGCTGTAGGAAGCCTGCAAACCCTTGTAGGTAAACTGCATAAAACTTACTCCTTCGTGTGGTTATCTCTCAATTCCTAATTTTACCACAGTCCGCAAAAACTTTCAAGTGCGAAAGTATTATACAAAAAGTTCTTGCAAAAACCAATATAGTTATGATATTTTATTTATAGTTTCTATCTATAGATTGGAAGAGGTGTGCCATGAACTACAACTACCTTCGATACTTTTCCGTTTTGGCGCAAACGGAGCATTATACATTGGCAGCGGCCCGGTTGGGCATTTCCCAGCCTTCCTTAAGCAGTGCGATCCACAATCTGGAGGACGAGCTGGGTGGAGTGAAGCTGTTTGAAAAGGTGGGCAGAAATGTTCGCCTCACCGAGGAGGGCCGGTATTACCGGGAGCAGGTGGATGCTGCGCTGCAGCAATTGCACACCGCCTCCAACACCCTCCAAAAAAGCAAGGTCAGCGCGCCGGTGGTGGTACGCTTAGGCCTTGTATCCGGTGCGCTGGACAGCCTGATCGCTCAGGAGATCACCGCCTGCACCAGACAAAATCCCCGGATCCGGTTCCAGCTGACAGAAAGCTCTGCCGAAAGCCTTTTGGATATGGTGCGGCAGGAAAAGCTGGATATGGCGCTGGTGGATATCACCAACCGGGACAGGAGCCTGCATTTCCGTAAGCTGTGTCAGCAGAATTTCTATGTGGCGTTGCCGGAAGATCACCCCTTTGCAGACCAAAAGAGTTTGATGTATCAGGACTTGCGGGGACTGCCTCAAGTGGCGTTCCACTATGATGTCAATCACTCCTTTGAGCAGTGGGCTTCCGGCGCGGAAGACAAGACGGTCTGTGCTGTCAATACAGCCCAGACTGCATTGAGTCTGGTTGCTGCCGGATTTGGGTTCTGCTTCCTGCCGGAAAGCTGCGTACAGAGCCGGGAGGGCGTGGCTTTCGTACCGCTGCAAAACTGGCATCAGGCGCTGTACATGTGCATTTTGTACGATAAATGGCTGGAGCCACCGGTTTGGGGCTTCTGCGAGCAGCTTGTGAAAGTGTTCCGCACCCAACCCAAGGCAGAAAATAACTATTGGTATGTAGACATATAAACAATGCCCCGTCTATGACGGGGCGTTAAGCTTAGTCTTCTATTCTGTACAGCCGCTTGCCGTTTTCTGAGGTGACGCGGCAGATTTCTTCCGTGGACAGACCTCGAATCTCTGCCAATTTTTCTGCCATGCGGAACAGATAACCCGGGTCGTTCCGACGGCCCCGGAAAGGCTCCGGTGCCATGAAGGGGCAGTCGGTTTCCAGCACGATCCGCTCCAGAGGGATGGAGGCGGCGGTTTCAATGGCCTTGCGGGCATTCTTGAAGGTCAGCACGCCGGTAAAGCCGATATACCAGCCCATATTCACCAGTTGCCGTGCCATTTCCGCAGAGCCGGAATAGCAGTGGAACACGCCGGTGACACCTTTGAAGTCCTTGACGATGCGCATGCCGTCGTCGTGGGCCTCCCGTTCGTGAACGATTACCGGAAGGTCTACCTGCTTTGCCAGTTCCATCTGCAGACGGAAAGCTTTTTGCTGGATATCCCGGGGAATATCCTCATAATGATAGTCCAGACCGATCTCGCCGATGGCCTTAATTTTAGGGTGAAGTTTACATAACTTTATATATTCTTCCAGAACGGTATCGTCCACTTCGTCAGCAGAGTCGGGGTGGGAGCCGACGGAGGTGTAAATAAAAGAATACTGCTCAGCCAGAGCCACGGAATCCCGGGAGGATTCCAGACAGCAGCCCACATTCATCAAAAGGCCCACGCCTTTTTCAGGAAGACCGGTCAGCAGAGCATCCCGGTCCGCATCAAAAGCGGGGTCGTTCATATGGGCATGGGTATCGAATAACATAGTACGGTCTCCTTGGAAATTCAGATTTCAGGTTATCGCTCTGATTACTAACTAAAAAATGTAGGGGCCGCCGGGGGCGTCGGCCCCTACGTTGGTTTTTGTAACTGTACGATAAATACAAATTTATTCTTGCAGCACGGCCAGCAAGCAGCCGTCCTGTGCGGTTACTCTGGGATCATCCAAAGAAAAATCGGTATCATTGGGATAGCCATGCAGGCCTTGTCCTGTCAGCTTGGCGTGGGCTTCTTTCAGAACCCAAAAGGTAAGCAGAGCCAAACGCTTGTCATCGGCACAATCGTATTGGGCCTTTTCCGAAGGGGACAGGATTTTCTCTGCCAGCCGCAGGTCAATGTTTCGGTCCAGTTCCTCTGCGTCGATACCGACAGGTCTGTCTGCAAGGGCGCAGAATACGTGGTTTTTGGTATGGGAAATGGAAAAATGCACGCTGCCGCTTGCAAAATAGGGCTTACCCCGGTCAGAGATCAAGATATCGGGAATCTCCTTGCCGGCAAATTTCCCATAAAGCCTGCGCAGCAAGGCACGGCCTGCATCATGTCCTGTACCCGGCCGGATCTGTTGACTTCCCAGTACCATGCACACGCTACCTCCGGTTTGTAAATTTCAGTTTATTGCACACCTAACTTAAAACGCACGTCATTGCGAGGAGGGCAAAGCCCGACGTGGCAATCCCCGGCAAATTTCCGAAAACCTAAGGAGATTGCCACGCCAGTGTGCGCTACTTCCCGCAATGACGAG
>JAZNPV010000170.1:0-6128 GCA_045589835.1 Faecousia sp. | reverse complement strand
GGGCCTGAACACTTGGCAGTGCAGCGTCTATTATAAGGGCGCGCACAAGTCCAATCCCTTCATCACCGAGGAATTCCTGAAAGATCATCCGGAGCGTGAGGCGATCCTGAACGGCGAAAAGCGTTTCGATGCGGAATCTGCCCGTGAAATTTATCCGCATATGAACTTCCTTCCCAATACCCAGTGGGGTTATTCCCCCTGCCTGTGCGGAAGAAAGTGTGACATTGCCTGCTATCAGCATCTTGTGGGGGAACTGTAATATGAGAGAAGAAATTATCCGCATTGCCAAGGAAAACGGCGCTGACATCGTTGGCTTCGCCCCGGCCAGCCGTTTTTCTGAAAACGATCCCATTTTTAAGATTTTTCCCGGTACAAAAACCGTGATCGGCTTGGCTTTCCGTGTGCTGCGGGGTATCTACCGTGGCATTGAAGAAGGCAGTACCTATTACCAGTACACCACCATGGCGGTGGAAAACATGGAAGAGACCATTATGCCCATGGCACAGCTTAAGGTGGCTATGTACATGGAGCAGCAGGGCGCCCTGGCTCTGCCCCAGCGCCGCCATCAGCAGATCATGGCGAAAGAAAACAGCACAAACCCTGAGGTGGCTTATGATGCCATCTACCGCAGCCGCACAGCGGAAGTACAGATGGACTTTTTGGACGCAGCCGTCAAGTGCGGTCTGGGCGAAAAAGGTCTGCATGAGACTCTGCTGACCGACGAATTCGGTCCGATGGTCCGCTACTGCTTCGTCCTTACCGATGCAGAGCTGGAGTCCACCCCTGTAGTAGAGCCTCACCTGTGCGATAAGTGCGGCAAATGCGTCAAGGCCTGCCCCGGCAAGGCTATCGCGGAGAACGGTACGGTGGATCCCTGGCAGTGCGCTGTTTACTATAACGGCGCAAACGGCACCAAGAATCCCTTTATGCCTCCGGAAGCCTTTGATGGCATGGATGAGCGCATCGCTATCATCGCCGGCGAAGCCAAGGTCACTCCGGAAACCGCAAAGAAGATCCTGGACAAGATCTATTTTTATCCCCCTGCCCAGCATGCCTACCAGTGCTCCATCTGTGGCCGGGCCTGCGATATGGCCTGCTATGTCCATTTGGAGGAGAAGGGTGTCCTGACCAAGAAATTCAAGACTCCTTTCCGCAAGCGCGAGGAATGGCAGTTCAGTCTGGAAGATTTCAAGAAATGAGGTGATCCTATGGATCAGCAGATACGAATTTCAAAGGATGTTGACTTTTCTCATCTGCACAGTTTGGAATTGTCCGGCTTTGAAAACATCGCCACCACTGCCGATCCCGGCTATATTCTGCTGCCCCGGGCACTTGGCTGTGTGGACTACGGTCTTTGCCACTTCGGTAAGCACACGGAAGATTTTGATGTGACACTCCGGGAACTGAATATGCCGGTGTTCGGTGTCAAGACCAAGGATCAATGCTTTCTGGCGGTGGTTTCCGGTATGGTGTGGAATTTTGCACTGCGGATCGTGCTGAAGAATGGCAAGTACAGTCTTTACCCTTCCTTTGAACTCTTTGGCGAAGCACCCTACGAAGATCCGTGCCTGGAGATCTTCGAACTGACCGGCGAGGATGCCAACTATTCCGGCATGGCCCGACGTTACCGTCAGTACCGCATGGATAAGGGGGAGCTTGTTTCTCTGAAGCAGCGGGCAAAGGAGAATAAATATCTGGATTATGCGGTGAAATCCCCCATGATCCGCATTCGCTGCGGCTGGAAGCCTGCGCCGCCTCAGGTGCTGCACCAGACGCTGGAAAATGAGCCGCCTATGCACGTTGCCTGCGATTTTGACAGAGTGGGAGACATTCTGGATGAACTGAAGGCACAGGGTGTGGACAAGGCTGAAATTTGTCTTGTTGGTTGGAACGTAAAGGGTCACGACGGCCGCTGGCCCGATGCCTTCCCGGTCAGCCAGGAGCTGGGCGGCGAGGAAAAGCTCCGGGAGCTGATCCGCAAGGCTCAGAACATGGGTTATCAAATCACCTGTCACACCAACAGCACCGACCAGTATGAGATCGCGGACAGATATGATGCGGAAAACAACTGGATCACCCGGGACGGTTCCTCCCAGGGCGCAGCCTGGAGCGGTGGCGAAATGTATCATCTGTGCCCAAAGGTTGGTTATGAGCAGGCATTGGAGATCCTGCCCCGGGTGGCGGAGCTTGGTTTCCGGGGCATCCACTATATCGATGTTCTGGGCGTAGTCTCCCTGCGGCGGTGCTATCATGAGAAGCACCCGGTCACATACCCCGAGTCTTTGGAATACGCCAGAAAGCTGTGCGAACTGGCGCGGAAGGAGTTCGGTGGTATGTCCTCTGAGGGTGCGTACGACTTCATCGCGCCCTATCTTGACTACGGCCTGTATATCAGCTTCGAGCAAGGCGGCACCGGTATCTGCGACCAAGGTGTCCCCTTCTGGCAACTGGTATATCACGGCACTGTCCTGAGCAATCCCTATGCCTGCACCGTCAACAGCACCTTTAAGGGGAAAGAAAACTTCCTGAAGATGTTGGAGTTCGGTGGCAGACCCAGTTTCTATTATTACTCTGCCTTTATGGGCAACGGTGCCAACTGGATGGGAAATAAGGATTGCGTTTGCGATACGCCGGAGCAGCTGACAGAGTCTGTTGCCAAGATCAAGCAGGCGTATGATGTCTACAATTTACTGTCCGATACCCACTTTGCCTATATGCACAAGCACGAGCAGGTTGGTGATTCCGTGTTTGAAACCACCTATTCCGACGGCACCGTGGTGCGGATGGATTATGAGAAACAGGAATACCATATTAAAAATGTGTGATCGGTGCGGCTTGGTGGCAGCAGCTACAGTCAGCAGATGACATGAAACTGCTTTATACACAGAGCAGCTCCCTGCGCACGACTGCGGATATTATTCATCTGTTGCACCCATATCGTTTGATTTGCACCCTTGTATTATTAAGTGAGTCCAAATTCATAAACAGCCCGGCAATCCAATGGATTGCCGGGTTTTTGTACGCCAATTACGATCCGCTTTCTACGGCTATTGAATTTATGGTAAAAAGCTGTTAAACTAACCGTAATAAAGCACGAAGGAGGGAACATCATGTCGCATTGGGTTACGGTTCTGCCGGAAAAGCTGCGGATCGAAGCGGAGAATGGTGAAACACTCCTTTCTGTGCTGCGCGCAGCGGGCTTAATTCTGGATGCTCCCTGCGGCGGCGAGGGCCGCTGCGGAAAGTGCCGCCTGTTTGCCGACGGTGTGGAAGTGCTGGCTTGCCGGACACCGGCAGACCGTGATATGACGGTTACGCTCCCGCGGCAAAGTGACCGGCACATACTCTCAGCGTGCATCTCGCTGCCCGAAGCAGAGATTCGGGAGGGCTGCTGCCTTGCCGTTGATCTTGGTACCACTACAGTGGCAGGATATCTGCTGGCCAAGGATAAAGAACCGGTCTGTGCCAGTCTGCACAACCCACAGTCCGCATTCGGCGCGGATGTGATGAGCCGAATCCGTCTGGCTGTGCGGGGACAGCAGGAAAATCTAACAAACAGCCTCCGGCGCTGTCTGGAAACACTGACCCTTACCCTTTGCCGGAAAGCAGGCATTTCTCCGGGCGATATCCAGAGGATTTGTGTGGCGGGCAATCCTGCCATGCAGCAATTTCTGCTGGGGATCCCTCTGGATAATCTGGCGAAGGTTCCCTTCTCTCCGGCGCTCACCCAGATCAAAACCCTGCCTGCAAAGGAAATTCTTCCCCTCTGGGAGAACGGAGAATTTCTGATCGTGCCGGATATTGCCGGATTTGTGGGTGCGGATACGGTAGCCTGCATGCTTGCTGCAGAGCAGGACAGCCGGGAGGATATGGTGCTGCTGGTAGATATCGGTACCAATGCCGAGATGGTGCTGGGCAACCGCAGCAGGAGAGTCGCTTGTTCCGCAGCCGCGGGACCGGCGCTGGAAGGGGCGCTGATTCGGTTCGGCATGGGGGGACAGACAGGTGCCATTGACCATGTGTGGCTGGAAAATGGCAAACTGGGATACAGTGTCATTGGCGGAGCTGCTGCCCGGGGCATTTGCGGCTCCGGTCTGATTGACGCAGTCGCCGCAGCATTGGAGCAGGGTGTTGTCAATGAACGGGGAAAAATCCTGACGGAGGATGGGCTGATCCACCTGACCGATACCATTTATCTGACCCAGGAGGATATCCGTCAGGTGCAGTTGGCAAAGGGAGCCATTGCCGCGGGAATCCAACTGATGGCAAACCATATAGGCATTCCCCTTTCGGATATCCAAAGGGTTTTTCTGGCAGGCGCCTTTGGTACATACATGAATCCGAAATCCGCCTGCAGAATCGGGCTTCTCCCCAAAGAGCTGGAAGGTAGGATTACGGCTGTGGGCAATGCCGCGGTCAGCGGCGCAATTCTGCTGAGCTGTGATGGGCGTGCGCCGGAGCGTGCCCAGAAAATCGTGGAAACCACGGAAACACTGGAGCTTAGCACGGTGCCGGAATTTCCCAGGTGCTTTGCCAGAAATATGAGGTTTTAGCATGGAAATATGGATCAACAGAGCTCTGGAGCTGGGGTTTACCCATGCGGCTGCCCTGAATATCTCTACATTAACACCCCGTCAGGATGTCCGGGATATGTGCGCTGCCGATCAATGCGGTGCCTACGGCAAAAACTGGACCTGTCCGCCCCACTGTGGCAGTCTGGAGGCGTGCGGGGCGAAAATGCAGAGCTACCGACGCGGCATTTTGCTGCAAACCGTAGGTACCACAGAAAAAATCATCGATACAAAGGCCTACCGCCGGACAGAGGAAAAGCATCTGGAATTATTTCACCGGTTCTGCGAAATGCTCCGGGAGGAATATCCCAATTGCCTGTGCTTGGGGGCAGGTGGCTGCCGGATCTGCAAAACCTGCGCTTACCCCGATCCCTGCCGTTTTCCCGAAAAAGCCTGCTCCTCCATGGAAGGGTATGGCCTGTTTGTGACGCAGCTTTGCCGGGATAACGGTCTTTCCTACCATTACGGGGAACGTACCATCACCTATACCGCCTGCGTTTTGTTTTAACCGATAAAAGTTTACCCAAAGCCTTGACAAGACTTTTTATTCAATTTATACTGTTTATGTGAACATGTTCACAAAAGGAGTCCTTATGCCCAAAATCATCGAAAAACTGGAAAGCAGACTGATTGAAGAAGCAAAAAAGCAAATCGAGGAGGCAGGTTACGCTGCCATGACCATCCGCTCTGTGGCGAAGGCCTGCGGGGTCGGTGTGGGAACGGTGTATAACTACTTTCCTTCCAAGGAGGCACTGGTCGCCACCCACTTGCTGGAGGATTGGAAGCAGTGCGTCACTGCCATCAACGCGGTCAGCGCCGATTCCGAAGCACCCCATCCGGTGGCACGGTGCATTTATGATCAGCTTATTTCCTTCTCTCAGCGCCATCAGGCGATTTTCCGGGACAAAACAGCCGCTGCCAGCTTTGCCGGTTCCTTCGGCGCGTATCACGGAATACTTCGCAGCCAGTTGGCTCAGCCTCTGCGCAAGTTCTGCGGCAGTGATTTCGCCGCCGACTTTCTGGCGGAAGCGTTGCTGACCTGGACCATGGCACAGAAACCTTTCGACGAGATCTACGGCATGATGGAAAAGCTTTTCTGATGTGCCGTTTCCATAGTATCCTTATGGGACTGCACAAGCGCAGTCCCATTTTATATTAATAAAGGAGAGATGTTCCATGTCCAGCTTTGAAAACCTTCGCGTGGTAGACAATTTCTACCAGACCTCCCTTTTCTTCCCCATGCCCACAGTTGTGATCTCCACCCTGTGCGAGGATGGTTCCACCACTCTGGGTCCCTACTCTCTGGTGCAGCCCTACTACGTAGCCGGTAAGGATTACTACGCCATGCTGCTTTCCTGCCGCAACTCCTCCAACACCGCCCAGAACATCCTGCGTACCGGAAAGTGCGCCATCAACTTCGTGGACGACAAGCCCAAGACCTTCAAGGAGTGCGTCAAGCTCTCCTGGCCCGGTGACAAGCCCGAGGATAAGATGCCCAAGTGCGAATTCAGGCTGGAAAAGGGTCAGGCGGAGGGTGAGCGCCCCATGGTCCTGACC
>JAZNPV010000169.1:0-3816 GCA_045589835.1 Faecousia sp. | reverse complement strand
ATGGATGTACCCTGGACAAATGGCTTTATTGAAGGATGCAATAATAAAACAAAGGTATTGAAGAGGGTTTGTTTCGGTATGCGTAATTTCAACAATTTCAGAAAAAGGATCCTCTTCTCCAATACATAAAAATCGTGCCGGAGCTTTCGCTCCGACACGATCCTAAACTATTTCATTTTGGCTCTTACCCCAACTATTGACATAGAACCTTAACTAACCGATAAATACAAATTTACAGCAACAGCAAAAAAGAGTGCGTCAAAAACAACGCACTCTTTCTTAATTCAATTACACTACGATCTCAAATTGCTGGTCTGCAGGCAGGTCAACAACTGTGCAGTCATTGGCATAGGTGCACTCAGGCAGGATAATCATGGCTGTCAGCTGCTCCTTAGTAGCTGGCAGGGGTGCCAGATGCCAGATAGCTGCATTCATCTTCACCAGCGTGTGCCTGGGTACGATAAACGCCTTGGCAAGCTGCCCAACCGGAGTACCTGCAGATGCAGGAGCGCAGTGCAGAATCATATCATCATCCAGAGGCAGGATCATTTCCCAAGTGGTAGTGTGATACTCCTGCTGGGTAATGATCATTTTCTCCGGCTTCTTCACCAGAATGGGAGAGTATCCCACCCGGTGCTGGCTGTCAGCCGCCAGCCGGTCCGGGAAAAACTGATGGATTTCACCGAACAGAGCGTAGCCATCGGGCTTTTCCATATTGTAGAACTGACCAAAGGGTGCAAAAGCTTCATGGGTGATTGGCTCAACCTGAATCTTTCTCATATTTGCCTCCTCCGCGTCTTACAGGTTGTAATAACGGTCAAACTCAGCAGGATGGGGGATCTTGGACATATCGCTGCACTCAGCGCGCTTGATCTTGATAAAGTTCTTCAGCAGTTCTTCAGGGAATACGCCGCCGGCGGTCAGATAATCGTGATCGGCCTCCAGCGCATCCAGTGCCTGCTCCAGAGAGGTGGGCAGACCCTTCAGCTTCTTCTTCTCCTCCTCGGGCAGGTTGTACAGGTTCACATCGTAGGGGCCCCAGCCGTTTTCATGAGGATCGATCTTGTTGATGACACCGTCCAGACCGGCCATCAGCAGAGCCGCATAGCAGAAATAGGGGTTGCAGGTAGCATCCGGATTACGCAGCTCGAACCGGCGCAGATCGGGAGACTTGGCGTAAGCAGGGATACGGATAACAGCACTGCGGTTGGAGGTTGCGTAACCGACAGTTACAGGGGCCTCAAAGCCGGGCACCAGACGCTTAAAGGAGTTGGTGCTGGGGTTGGTCAGCGCGCACAGGGAAGCGATATGCTTCAGCAGACCGCCCATGAAGTAATGGGCAGTTTCGCTCAGGTGGGAGTAGCCGTTGTCATCGGAGAATACGGGCTTGCCGTCCTTCTTCAGCAGCATATGCACATGCATACCGTTGCCGGCCTCGCCGTAAACAGGCTTGGGCATAAAGGTGGCAGACTTGCCGTACTTCATGGCGGTATTACGGATGATATACTTAATCATCATGGAGGCATCAGCCATCTTGGACATCTGGCCCAGCTGGGGCTCGATCTCATACTGACCGGAGGCACTGACCTCGGGATGGTGATACTTGATGGGGATGCCAGCCTCTTCCATCAGCAGGCACATCTCGCTGCGGCACTCATAGGAGGTATCGAAGGGCTTGGCAATATGATAGTTCTTCTGCTTGGGCACCACATTACCCAGACCTTCCACCGCGCTGTTCCAGTGAGCCTGGGTAGCATCCAGCGTCATGGCGATGGCATTGGGCTGTACTTCCCAACCCACATTGTCAAACAGGTAGAACTCAAACTCCGGCAGGATCAGCATGGTGTCCGCGATACCGGTACCCTTCATATACTCCTCAGCCGCCAGAACAATGTTCCGGGGATACTGGGCCAGAGGCCGGTTCTGAGGATAGTCGATGATCATGGCATTGCCGGTCATGGACAGCGTGGGGATCTGACAGAAAGGATCGATTGCTGCCGTATCCGGGTCGGGAATGAATACCATGTCGCTCTTTTCCACCACAGCATAGCCGTAGTTGGACGCGTCAAAGCCGATGCCGTTAGCAATGGTATTCTCATCAAAGTGGTTTGCAGGAATGGTGACATGCCGGAACTGGCCGTTAATATCCACCATCTTAAAGTCCACCATCTTAATATCATGCTCTTTGATCAGGTTCATAACATCCTGAACAGTCTTTTTCATTGGGATCATCCTCCTGTTGTTTATTACAGTTAGTATTGCTACTGGAAATTATTATATATACATTTTTTAGGCAAGTCAATAAACTGGGAGAAAAAAAGAAGAATCAGCACTGCCAATTCTTCTTTAATATGTGCATAATTCATTTTTTCGCATATACCGCCATGCGTACGCCCCAGTCCCTGACCAGAATATCTTTCGGCAAGCGGGAAAACTTCAGGGTTACATACAGGTCCCCGGCCGCACCGGAAATATTTGTGATCTGCACAAGATACACAACCCAGAACCATGGAAGCGGCACCAGCATATTCACCACTGCCAGAACAATACCCCATACGATCACAGGCGCCAGCGCAATAATGATATAGCTTTTCTTGTCGTAATAATCATCGCTGCCCGCAAAGGCATACATGCCGGTAAAGCCGTACTTTACCTTTTTCGTGCCGAATGCCTTCATGGTGATGCCGTGTACCAACTCATGCAGCACCATGTACACCAGTATGGCACCCAGCAGCACCGCAAAGCGAACCGCATAGGCTGGCAGCCCGCCGTCCATGTCAAACAGGGTAAGAAACGGCACATAAAAATGCATGGGCACAGCCATAGCCAGCGCGATCACTCCGGCAATCACATTCACCAGCAACGCTTTCTTTTTATCCTTTTGCAGATCAACGGAGAACACCTGTCTGTAATCCTCCGGCAAAGTATGTACCGCTGCCATCGCGCTTCACTCTCCATTTTCCAACCTTTTTCGCTGCCAGTTTATTATAGCACAAGCTCGTCCGCAGGCGCAAGAACATTACGAAAAAAAGCCATACATAAATGGTAGCAAAATACAAATATGGTTACGTGCATAATTACGTTGTTTTTCACTTTGCTTCTAACACATCCTGTGTAAGCCGCATAAAATAAGGTCCGCAAAGATCACACTCATGGGTTTTAATGTATGTCCAGGAATAGTCCTTTGCTACCACGTACAGTTCTGTCACTGCAGAATCAACGCTTTCCGCAGAAGCATATTCATCAAGTAATTTGTCCGTCACTCCGTTTGAGCCAAACATGTCACAAAAGATGCAATCAGACTTATCCTCAGCATCGTACGCCATGCGGGCAGCATTACCGGAAAGAAACAATCCTTTATTTAACAAATCGAAAGAAAATATGTGCCAGATATATTGATCGTATACAAACATATCCAGTTTGTCTTTTTCAATGTTTTTGGCAAAATGTCTTAGCCATTGATTAATAAATTTCTGCTTTGACATGATAGATTTTGACACAGTATTTTCGCCTCCGCATCCATAAATGTTTCCTAAATCCATCTTATCATACCCCAGACACAGACGCAATAAAAAACGCTTTTCGCCAAAGCGAAAAACACCTTGCTTCTTCGCTATTCACTCTTACCTATTACTTTAAAAGGTATCGGCCAGATTTGTTTGCATTTTTCTTTCCCGGGGAAAGAAAAATTAAGGTTCGCCGCCGTCTAGCCGTCGGTGGCAACAGTCCACCGGACTGTTGCATTTAGATTATTCAAATCTTAGGCCGGTACCTCCAAAAAAGACACACACCAAAAGGTGTGTGTCTTTTTTGGAG
>JAZNPV010000168.1:0-3098 GCA_045589835.1 Faecousia sp. | reverse complement strand
GGCTCCAGCTCTTCTGGAACAATCCGTCCCTTTGGCTTGGATTGCTCTGGTTTTTCTGACTGGACCTACAAGACTGCTCTCGGCATCAGCCTTCAGGCAGGCACTGGCGGTCAGTGGGAGAACTCCGAAGCAATTACGGCTGAAGAACTCCTCCCAGGAGACTTGGGATTCCTGATGGAAAGCGACGGCTCCGGTTGGAACCACGTGCTGATCTTTGCCGGCTATGCTGCAGACGGTACCCGGATGTGGGTCCACTCTGCAGGCGGAACTGGCGTGGTGTTCAACTCTCCCGGTTATGAAGGTTCACTCCGGCTGAGAAGACCTAAAAATGTGGACTTCGATCAGCCAGTTGGATCTTCTGCCTATGGTGAGCCGCTTTATTCCCTGCAGGTAAATGTGACCCATTATTGTGCCTGTTCCAAGTGCTGCGGCACCAATGCTGACGGATATACCGCCAGCGGCAAAGCAGTACAGCGCGGAATGGTGGCAATGTCCAGCTATTATCCCTTTGGCACTCAGATTATGATCAACGGCATCATGTACACCGTTGAAGATCGTGGTGCCTCCGGAATCGAAAACGATATTGGTCGTGTGGACATTTTTGTCCCAGACCACAATGAAGCCCTGCGGTTGGGTCGCTACGACACCACCGCCTACATCTATCGAATAGGAAGGTAAGCATATGCACATCCAGGACTATCGAATCCACCTCATTAGTGGTCGCACGATCCGTGTCCGAGAGGAATGTGAAGGGCCAGTGGATACTTATTTGCACAACCGTTTTTGGCGTTGCAAACCAGACGACATTTTAGTGGTTGGAACGCCGGAGACTGGTAGAGCATTTATCCCTGCCCGGAACATCCTGTACATCTCTACCGGGGAGTCATTCAATGAGTGAACCCCGTACAAACAAAAATGAGGAAGTGTTAACCTATGAAATCTGTTCGCTTTTGTATCAACCTGAAAAACGGTGATCATATCAACATCGTTGAGTGCTATCTGACTGAGGAGGCCGAAAAAGAGAGATTTCCTCAGTGGTTTGCGGAAGCCCGTGCCACAGGTCTCTTGATTACCGGCACGCCGGAAACCGTCCAGTTCTTCATCCCGATGGAAAACATTGCGTTTGTTGAGCGGATCCCCGATTTTGACGAAGATGAGGAAGATACCGGTAAGAAAGCCGATGAGAAGGATAAAGGCTAAGGTGATACCTCATGGAGGAAAAGGAATACAGTAATGTGTATGCCATTCCAGCCAACTACACCAACTCCGGAAGACTTCTCGGCGGCATGGTGGAGACCCGCAATGCCGTCGAGGCTGTCTTCCTGGTAGTGCTTGTAGGATACCCAGAGCTGATGTGGATCCCAATGCCAACTACGATCCGGATCGTTGTGATGACGGTTACGCTGATTCCGTTGGCAGTTGCGGCCTTTATGGGCGTCGATGGCGGATCGTTGCTCCAATACTTGGGGCACATCATCTCTTTCGCTTTCAACCGGCGAAAACTACACTTCAGGAGGATTGGTTACAAGTATGACCCGAAGCAACTCAAAAACCCGGGCAAGCAAGGCAAAAAGAAATAAGCCGGAAAAGCTTGAGTTTGTTCAGCCTTTCCTCCCGGTCAAGGACATTCAAAACGGCATCATTGAAACCACGGACGGCCGTTATGTGAAGATCCTTGAGATCGAACCCATCAATTTTATGCTCCGATCCTCTGAGGAGCAGTACAACATCCTTTCGTCTTTTGCCAGCTGGCTGAAGATTTCTCCTATGCGCTTGCAGTTCAAGTCCATTACTCGCAAGGCTGACTCCGATAAGCATATCGCTATGCTTCGTCAGGAGATGGCTGATGAGGACAACGCACAGTGTAAGGAACTCAGCGAAGACTATATCAGACTGATTAAGGATGTGGGATCCAGAGAAGCGCTGACTCGGCGCTTCTTTTTGATTTTCCAGTATGAGGCCATCGGCAGGAATGAATCCGATGACTATTCTAAGATCTACAGCATGCTGATCAGTGCAGAGCAAAATGCTCGTGCTTACTTCATGCAGTGCGGAAACAACATCCTGCAGCCGAAGAACCCGGATGAAGCTACGGCCGAAATCCTGTATATGTTCTTCAATCGCAGATCCTGCGTAGACGAGCCTTTTTCTGACCGAGTCAACCGCGTGATTGTTGATGCGATGGCGTCCAAGGGCAAGGTGATCGGCATTGATCCGGTGCCTAATATTCCTGTGCGCCACTTCATTGCCCCTCGAGGTTTGGATTTGACCCACCATAATTACATCATTATGGACGGTCGATACTATTGCTTCTTGTACATCAAGGGCGATGGTTACCCTAACCGAGTGCGCGGTGGTTGGATGTCCAGCTTGATCAATGCCGGCGAAGGAATTGATATTGATGTACATCTGATCAGAGAAAACCGAAGTAAGACCATCGATAAGGTGGCACAGCGCATTCGTCTGAATCGCACGAAGCTCAAGAGTATGCACGATACCAGTACCGACTATGAGGAGCTTACCAACTCCATCCAAGCCGGCTACTACATCAAAAACGGTATCGCTAACCACAACGAGGATCTGTTCTATATGTCCGTCTTCGTGACGATCTCGGCCAGAACCTATGATGAGCTTTTGTGGCGCAAACAGCAGATGGTTGATATGCTCAAGTCGATGGATATGTACCTCAGTGAGTGCCGATTCCAACAGGAAGAAGCACTTCGTTCGGTAATGCCTTTTCTGCAGATCAGCCCCAAGCTGGTGAAAAAGACCCAGCGCAATGTGCTGACCAGCGGAGCGGCATCTACCTATATGTTCACCAGTTTTGAAATGTCCGATGACTCCGGCGTTCTGCTGGGCGTCAATCGGCACAACAATTCCCTCTGTATTGTTGACCTCTTCAATACGAAGATCAACAAGAATGCGAACCTGACAATGTGTGGCACTTCCGGTGCCGGCAAGACCTTTACGCTTCAGCTTCTGGCTCTGCGTATGAGAATGCGCGGTATCCAGTGCTATATCATTGCCCCCATCAAGGGCCATGAATTCAAACGAGCCTGCAGTAAGATCGGTGGCGAGTTCATCAAGATCGCTCCCGG
>JAZNPV010000167.1:0-24346 GCA_045589835.1 Faecousia sp. | reverse complement strand
TTGCACTGGCGTTTACACGTCAATGGCTTCTCCCGGGGAGAAGCTGTCGAGCGAAGCGAGACTGATGAGGAATGCGGGCAGAAATGTTGGATTTTGCTTCTGATTGCAGGCTTTTTCCTTTCTGCCAATGCTCGCCGTTCCTCATCCGTCTTTTCACCGCTCATTTATGAGCGGTGAAAATCCACCTTCCCCCCGGGGGAAGGCATTGCGGCTTTGCCGCTGGACAGCCCGATAAATACAAATTTATATGTACCAACTTATTCGAATAAGTTGTTGACACCGGCTTGCATAACCGTTATACTATTTATAGTATGATGAAAGGGGTGTGTCCATGATCGACCGCAGCAGCTACGAACCTCTGTACCAGCAGATCAAAAAAGATATCGAGCAGCAGATCCTGGATGGCTCCATTAAGATCGGCGACAAGCTCATGTCGGAAACGGAAATGCTCCGCCACTACAATGTGGGCCGCATGACCGTCCGCAACGCTTTGGCAGAGCTGGTATCCACAGGCTGTCTGCGCAAGGAACAGGGCCTGGGCACATTCTGCGCCGCCCTGCCCCGCCGGGAGGTGCGTAAAAACATCGATGTGCTGCTGAACACCGCCGATACATACTTTATTCCCTACTTCCTGTCCGGCATCAGCCGGGTTCTGGATGGGCGAAACTGCAATCTGATCCTCCACGATACGCTGGACTCCATGGACACCATTGCGCAGGTTCTGGAGCAGACGCTGGAACGGGGTACGGACGGCATTATCCTGCAGCCCTATACCGGCGCCCGGGATGTGACCAGTGCCTGCCGGGAAGCTATCGCCCACTGTCAGGAGCTGGGTGTGCCTCTTATCACCATTGACGGTAAGTTCAAGGGGATCGACACCGCCTGCATTATGAATAACGACAATCTGGGCGGCTATCTTGCCACCTCCCATCTGATCGAAATGGGGCATAAGCACATTCTGGGGCTGTTCCGGGACGAATTCCGGGATTCCGCCTTCCGCGCAGCCGGTTACCGGCAGGCTATGGAAGAGGCTAAACTGCAGCCCATCACGCTGGACGCGGATACCACCGAGCCGGAGGCATGGATCGACCTGGTACATTCCCGGCAGATCACCGCGGTTGTCTGCTACAACGACTATCTGGCCGCTGACTGCTATCACAGCTTTACCGGTGCCGGTATGCAAATCGGAAAGGATATTTCCATCGTAGGCTATGACGATACGGAAGTCTCCCGCACCTCTCTGCCCCGGATCACCACCATCACCCACCCCAAGGATAAAATGGGCGAACAGGCTGCCGCTTTTCTGCTGGACTGGGTAAGCAGCAAGGTACAGCCCCCTTATCACTACATGTATGAACCCCGGCTGCTGACCCGGGAATCTGTCCGGAAACTGTAATAAACGGTCATCGCGAACCAGCCCTCAGGCTGGTGTGGCAATTCCCGTAGTAATAGGTAAAACGATTACTGTCAGTATATTTTCAGGAGATTGCCACGCCAGTTTGCGAACTGGCTCGCAATGACGTGCTTTTTTAGCACACGCAACGCTTCTGAGACGATTTGTTTTTTAAACAACTTATTCGCATATGCGAATAAGTATAATATAACCTCAAAGGAGATAATCACTATGGCAAAAATTTCTGTTCTGGGCGCCGGCAGCGGTACTTTCGCGCTGAATATGATCCGCGACTTCTGCCTGACCCCCAACCTGCACGGCAACGAGATCTGCTTCATGGACATCGACCAGAAGCGTCTGGACGCTTCCCACAGCATGTGTGTCCGTCTGGCAAAGGAATTCGAATGTGACCTGAACATCACCAAGACCACCAGCCGGGAAGAGGCTCTGACCGGCGCCAACTACATCATCAACACCATTCTCATCAACGGCTACAAGGGCATGACCGAGGGCTGGGAGATTGCTGAAAAGCACGGCTACGCCCGGGGCGGCTCCCTGCACATCTATCACGACGAGGCTTTCTGGATCAACTTCCACCAGCTGCGTATGATGGAAGACATTCTGCTGGACATCAAGCGCATCTGCCCCGACGCATGGTATCTGATGGTGGCTAACCCGGTTCTGGCCGGTACTACATACCTGCGCCGTAAGTACCCCGAGGTCAAGATGGTTGGCCTGTGCCACGGTACCGGCATGATCCGCGCCATCCTGCCCCACATGGGTCTGGATCACGACAAATGTTCCTATCAGATCCCCGGTGTCAACCACTTCGTATGGATGAACCAGTTCTACTACGAAGGCAAGGACGCCTTCCCCATTATCGACAAGTGGATCGAAGAGCATGGCGAAGAGTACTTTGCTACCTGCAAGCCCAGCGATTATCTGGGCCGCAAGCCTGTTGACCTGTACAAGCGCTATGGCGTATTCCCCATCGGTGATACCGCCAGCCCCGGCGGCGGCGCATGGGGCTATGACTACCACTCTGACAAGGAAGTGGAGAAGTCCTGGGGCGAGGATCCCTACGACTGGTTCGACGGCTACTTTGAGCGCAGCGCCACCCGTCTGGCCATCATCGAGAAGGCCGCTTACGACGAAAGCGCCAGCATTAAGGAGCTGGTGGACTGCCAGAAGTCCCATGAGCCCATGATCCCCATTATCGAATCTCTGGAATGCGGCGTGGAGCATGTGCTGGTGGTCAATGTTCTGAACGACCATGAGTACGTCCCCGGCATTCCCAAGGACTTTGAGGTTGAGGTTCCCGCTCTGTGCGGCAGCCACGGCATCTCCCCCATGGCCACCACGCCCCTGCCTAAGCCCATCATTGCTCTGGCGCTCCGGGACCGTGTGGCTCCCGTGGAAATGGAGCTGGCCGCTTACGAAAACCACGACAAGCAGCTGCTGATCGACATGGTTATGATGGATCCCCGCAGCCACAGCCGTAAGCAGGCCGAGGCTCTGGTGGACGAGATCATGAGCCTGCCCTATCATCAGGACATGAAGGAATGGTACCGCTAAGATGCCTATGGACAGTGTTCTGACTTTCGACGTTGGCACCACTGCCATCAAAACCTGTCTGTTTGACCGGGAGCTGTCCCCTCTGGCCATCCGTACCGACGAATACGATCTGTGTACGGAAAACGGTACTGTAGAACTGGAATGCAGCACCTACTGGGATACCATGTGCCGTGCTGTTGCCAAAATCGGTGAGGAATTTCCTCTGAGCAGCGTAAAGGCCATCTGCCTGACCACCCAGGGTGAAACCATGATCCCGGTGGACGCGGAGGGCAACCCGCTGCACCGGGCGGTGGTATGGCTGGACGATCGGGCAAAGGAGCAGGCCGGGGAAATTGCCGCAGCCGTATCCCCGGAAGAACTGTACCGGCTCACCGGCGTTACCGACATGAATGGCTTTGTGCCGCTGGCCAAGCTGCTTTGGTTCCGGCAGGCACAGCCCGATCTGTACAGCAATACACACAAGTTCCTGCTGCTGGAAGACTATCTGCTCTTCCGGCTCACAGGAAAATTCATCACCGAAAAATCCCTGCTGACCTCCACCGCATGGTACGATATCCGCCATGACCGGTACTGGACGGAACTGCTGGAAAAGCTGGGTCTGGATGAAGAAAAACTGCCGGAAATCTTGGATTGCGGCCAGCTGGCCGGCACCGTGACCGCTTCCGCGGCCACCGCTTTGGGTCTGAACACGGATGCGCAGGTCTTTGCGGGTGCTATGGATCAGATCGCCGCGGCCATCGGCGGCGGCGGACTGCAGGATGGCATCGTCACCGCCACCGTGGGCACTGCCATGGTGCTGACCTCTGCCATCTCCTCCATGGACGACTGCACCGACAGCAGTTTGATCCTGTACCGGGGCATCAAGGACAATCAGTATGTAATCCTGCCCCTGTGCAACACCGCAGGCGCGGTATTCAAGTGGTATAAGGATCAATGCTCCGCTTTGTTTGCCAAGGAGGCCAGGGAGCAGGGCAAGGATGTGTACGACATGCTGTGCGAAGAGGCTGCTCAGGTGGCCCCCGGCGCTGACGGCGTGATCCTGCTTCCCTACTTTGCAGGCAGCATGCAGCCCAAGTGCCTGCCCAATGCCAAGGGCGTGTTCTTCGGCTTGGGCCTTACCGCCAACCACGCCTCCATGACCCGGGCGGTACTGGAATCCATTGGCTATATGCTGCGGGAAAATTTGGACATGCTGGGTGCTTTCGGCAGCCGTCCCAAAAAGGTGCATTTCTTCGGCGGCGGTGCGAAGAATCCCATCTGGAACCAGATCATCGCTGACATTGCCGGTGTGGAACTGGTACTGCTGGAGCAGTCCGAATGCGGCAGCTTGGGCGCTGCCATGCTGGCAGCCGTCAGCATGGGCTGGTACGGAAGCATTGAAGCTGCCCAAAGCCGCAATCAGGTCCGGCAGGTAGTTTCCCCCGATCCTGCGCTGACCTGTACTTACAACAAGCTGTATGCCCAATACAAGCAAGTATTTGAAACCTTAATTCCGTTATTTGAGAAAGGAGCTTCCCTATGAGAGAAAGAAGACTTCCCCGACTGGGCCTGCTGGGTCTGATGACCGACGGCTACGAGCCCAATTTCCCCGGCATCACCGCACGGCAGGAGGCCTATGTGCAGGAGATTGTTGCACAGATGTCCGATGTGGCTGAGATCTACTTCCCCGGTGCTGCTGTGAACAGAGCGGATATCGAGGCCAAGGTCAAGAAGATGAACGAGATGGAGCTGGACGGCATGGTCATCATGCTGCTGACCTACTCTCAGGGCTCCTGGCTGGTTCGCGCCCTGCAGAACAACCGCCTGCCGCTGGGCTTTGCGGTTGTGCAGCCCGACTCCGAGGTGGGCAACGACTGGGATGAGCTGCGTCTGACCGTCAATCAGGGTGTCCACGGCGCACAGGACAACGCCTGCGCCATCACCAGAATGGGCCTGAAGTGCCAGTTCTTCGCCGGCGACCGCTACGGCACCGAATTCAAAGCATGGATGAAGGACTTCGGTAAGGCCGCCCAGACCTACACCTTCCTGCGGAGCATGAAGGTGGGCATCATCGCCAAGATGACCGGTATGAACGATATTCTGGCGGACGAAATGTCCATTTTGAAGAAGATCGGACCCGAGTACCGCTACGATAACATCGGCGCTGTGGTGCAGCACATGGAAGCCACCACCAAGGAAGAGATCGACGCCATTATTGCCCGCGACCGGGAAGTATTCGATCTGGATCCCAAGCTGACCTATGAGAGCCATTACGAAGCCATTAAGATGTATCTGGGCTTCAAGAAGTATCTGGAAGAGCGGGGCATGGACGCATTCACCGCCCAGTTTGACATCTTCCAGGAGGATGGCCGTTTCAAGCAGCTGCCTCTGCTGGCTGCCTCCCACCTGATGGCTGACGGCTACGGCTACGGTGCCGAAGGCGACAGCCTGTGCGCAGCCATGGTGGCCGCTGCCCACTGCATCGGCGACGACGATGCCAACTTCACCGAAATGTACTCCATGGACTTTAAGCGCAACGCCATTATCTTCTGCCACGCCGGCGAGGGCAACTGGGCTACCCACCGCAAGGATGTGAAGCCCCAGATCATTGACCGCGTGTTCCTGGAAGGCGGTCTGGAAAATCCTCCTACACCTCGCTTTACCCCCGAGGTAGGCCGGGCTACCCTGACCAGTCTGGCTCCCGTCTGCGGCGACAAGTTCCGTCTGATTATCGCCATGGGCGACATGCTGCCCGACAACCAGATGCCCAACAACGAAATGCCCTACTTCTTCTGGCGTCCCGACGCAGGCCCCGCCAAGTGCGTAGAGGGCTGGCTCCGTTACGGCGGCACCCACCACGAAGTCATCAATCTGGGCGACATTTCCCGCCGCTGGGAGATGCTGGCAGATATGCTGGACGTGGAATGCGTACGGATCTGAGCCCATGGATGCACGACGTTATGTAGGCAGCGAGAATCAGCTGCTGAGTGCCAGACGGATCACCTTCCGGGACGGCATGTCCGACGGTGTTCGTGCCATTGAGCTGCAAAACTCCGACGGCCTTTATACCACCTGTCTGGAAGACCAGTGCCTGAACCTGTTTGACCTGCGCTATAAGGGCATCAACTTTGCCTTCCAGTCCAAAAACGGATTGGTGTCCAACCGGTACTTTAACGGCGGCACCAACGAGTTCAGCTACTACTGGCCTGCCGGTATGGTCTACACCTGCGGCCTTACCAACACCGGCCCCGGTGTGACCGAGGATGGCATCTACCATCCGGATCACGGCCGGATCGGCATGATGCCCGCCCGGAATGTGGCCATGACACAGGACGAAAACGGCGTAACCATCACCGGCACGGTACAGGACGGTTTTCTGGCCGGTCACCGGCTGGAGCTGGCGCGCACCATCCGCTTCCCCGCCAAGGGCAAGGAAATCCAGATCTTCGACACCGTCACCAACCGGGAGGCTATTCCTGCCGAGTATATGCTGCTGTACCACTGCAACTTCGGCTATCCGCTGCTGACTCCGGATGTGCGGATCCTGAAGGGCAAAGGCACCGGCTATGACAAGTACTCCGACAATCCTCTGCCCGCGGATTGCTTCGCATCCGGCGAGCCCCAGGATCACAAGGTGGAAGAGCTGTACTGCCACACCAATACCGCCGACAAGGACGGCTTTGCCTACGCAGCGATCATCAACGATGAGCTGGAGCTGGGCTGCTATGTAAAATACAGAATGGATACACTGCCTCTGCTGCTGCATTGGAAGAACATGTGCTCCCATGACTATGTGATCGGCCTGGAACCCTCCAACTCCCACATTATGGGCCGCACCAAGGAGCGCGAGCACGGCACGCTGCCGGTGCTGGAAGGCTATGCATCCTGCGACTTCCACATGGCACTGGGCGTGCTGGACGGAAAGGAAGAGAGCGCGGCTTTTGAAGCTATGCTGAACACTCTGTAAACAGTTTCATCCCCAACGCAGATCGCGTTGGGGATGTTTTTCTGTCAACAATTCAAATTTCAGTTTATCGTTCCGTTAATAAACGGAACGATAAACTGTAAGGGCCGACGCCCCCGGCGGCCCTTACGTTGGTATTTGTAACAGTACGATAAATACAAATTTGAACTTCCTAAGCAGCAAAGCAGCCCGGTGCAGACGCACCGGGCTGCTTTTTGTAATTACTTGTTCCAGTTCTTCTTGGCATTGCGGATAGCCAGGATCCGGTTCATTTCGTTATAGACGATCATGAAGCCCTCGTCCACGCCCATGCCGGGCTTTGCCAGAATCTGCACAGGCTGGGTAGCCATCGCGCAGTGGACACAGACCTGTGCGCTGCGGTCGGTTTCGTTGCAGGTACCGCCCTGATAAGCGCCGATGCCCTTTTCCTTGCAGTACAGAACTGCCTCGATGGTGTTGTTGATGCCGCCCAGATCAGGGGTTTTGATCTGCACCATGTGGCCTGCCTTGTTGTCAGCAAACAGCTTGATATCCTCCAGAGTGTTGCACCACTCGTCAGCAACCAGCTCCACATCGCAGCCTCTTGCGTCCAGCTCGGCGGTCAGACCGGCCAGAGCCTTCATCTGGGTGGGAACGTCCACATCGCAGTCCATGGGGCCTTCGATGCGCAGGTGGAAGGGCTTTGCGATTTCGCCCAACTTCTCAATATAGTCAGCCATGGCCTTGTAGTTGGTGTTTCCGAACACAGCGCCGATGGTGCCGTATACGTCGATGTGGAATACGGGGTTGTAGTTGGGGTCGGTGCGGTTGTTCAGGATGCGGTCACGGAGCCATGCCACATACTCAGCCAGTTTCTCACCGTTGGGGCCCAGCTTGGTCTGCACATGGTTGATGAGGGCGTGGGGCAGCACCTGTGCGCCCTTAATGATCATCTTGTCGGCGTTGTCATAGCGGTCGTCGCCGGACTGGGTAAAGATATCGATGGGTGCTCCGGAAACGGTGCAGCCGTACTCGTCGGCTACCACTTCGCACATCATCCGGTTGGTTGCCTTGGCAACAGCATCCAGCAGAGCCTGAGAAACACCGTAGCGGATAGCGGTGTGCAGGCGCTTGCCGTTGACCTGAATGGCTTCCATCATGGCGCACAGGCCACGGAAGTCATCGGCTTCCTTGCCCACCAGCTGAGGCTTGATATACTGCTCGATCACGGGGATAAAGTCCTCGGCCAGGAACAGGGGATCCCGTCCGCCGGCACCGGAGTACTGGACAGCGGCGCAGTCGCCGTAAGCCATCTGGCCGTCTTCCAGAATCAGCATAACGGAAATAGCCTCACCAGCCTGACGGATGGAGCGGAAGCCCTCGGTCACAGGCTCGCCAACATAGAACACGCCGTCGTGGCCTGCGCCCTGCTTGATGGCGCGCTGATCGTCGAAATAGAAGCCGGTACGGCCTGCGGAGCAGATAATGTCAACGATTTTCATGACGCATCAATCCTTTCTAAAGTAAGCGGTTAAATTAATATCTGGGACGGCCCACCAGTCGGCCCTTGCCGATGGCGTAAACGTCATCAATGACCATCTGGAAAGAGGGCTTGCGGTTTTCTGCTACGGCACGCTCGTTGATCTTGGCGGCATGGAAGTCCAGCAGATCCTTGCTGAAGGGCAGGTTGCCGGGGTTCAGAATACGGATCGCACCGTTATTGTCACGGCAGGGCAGCATCAGGCCCGCATTGGCACGGCAGGGAGCGAAGGGCACGTCCAGCACGCCGGATTCAACACCGCGGCAAACGCCCACGGCGATATCGCCGTTGCCCAGCTCGAAGCACTTGTCTACGATAGCCCGGGTCTCCAAACGGATGATCTCCTTTTCCTCGTCAACCTTATCAGACGACAGCACCTGATCTGCCAGCATGTTGACCACCTGCTTGGTGCAGCGCAGGCCTTCTGCATTGGCTTCCATGGTGGGGATTCCCACAGCCTCGTGAGGTGTCTTGACGATGACCTTGGTAGCCTTACTCAGTGCGGCGATCAGACTGCCGGTGGAAATAACGCCGAATGCCTTGGCTTCGTCTGCAGGGAAGCCGCCCATCCACTGATGCAGAACGGTGGTAACAACCACATCGTTATAGCCATACTTCTTCAGATACTCGTCGGTCAGCTCTTCCAGTGTACGGATGGCTGCCACGTCCTGCCGCAGGTTGCCGCATTGGCCGTAGCCAACGGTAATGTTCTTAACACCCTGCTCCGCAGCCAGCAGTGCCTCGATGATCGCAGCAGCATGGGAGATGCAGGGAGGCACCAGTGTACCAGTCAGGGGGCCGTAGGGCTCGCGGTTAATGGAAACGCCCATTTCCTCGTACAGGCCGGTGAGCCGGTCCACGTACTGCCAGTCACGGATGGTACGCTCCATGGGGATGTTCTTGCAGTAGGGCAGGTTGTAGGAGATGCCGCCACCCTCATAGCTGGTAAAGCCGCCAGCAAAAGTGATCTCGGTCAAGAGCCTTGCGTCGGGGGTGCCGTGACGCACCTGCATGGGCACGTTCACGCTCTCGGTAACCTGCCGGCACTTGGCAACACCGTGGTTGACAGCGGGGAAGCCGTTCATCATGGCACGGCCCAGACGGATGGATTCGGCAATGCCGTTCTCCGCCTCTTCGTAGCGGTTCTGACGGGTGTAGGAGTCGATGGTGGAGGGCAGCAGGTCAGCCTCGCCGTACTGTTCCAGATACTGCATCAGCTTGATATGCTCTTCTACAACCGGCACACCGGCACGGGGCTGTACCAGGGTCTTGCCGGCCTTCTTGGCTTCAATCAGCTTTTTACTAAACTTTCTGCTTTCGGGCATAGCTTTGTGGTAAGCAATGGCCTCCTCCAGGTCTACATCCTTACCGGTGGGCCACTGGGTCAGGACTTCCTGACGAAGGGCAGCAAATTCGCCGTCGGAGATTCTCTTATTCTGAATGTCCATGGTATTCAAGCTCCTTTTTCATTATTCGAAGGGCCGTCTGGGGGTAATGGGAGGAAAGCAGTCCCATGGCGGCCAAAATATACGTTCTGTCTACCCATACATCCGCTGCCTTGGGGCGCAGGGAGGTGGGCTGCTGGGGGCTGTAGAGGGCATGGGTGGCAATTTCTTCCGTCCGTTTTGTATGGATCAGGCTGCCGCCTGTGACCACGATCTGCTTCACCCTGGTCAGATTCTTGCCCTCCTGCACGAAGGTCTGACCCATCATGGTGTAGGTTTCCGTAATGGTGCCAGCATGGCGGGCAACGGCCTCTTCAATGGCCATGGATGCCAGCGCATGATCCAGCATTTCCAGTTCACCGTCACCGTTCGGTACGGTATCTGTATGCGCTTTCAAGTACTCCACCAGTTCCGTGACCCGCTCCGGCTTCAGCCCGGAAAGGCTGCTGATCCGGTCGAGGCCGGCAGCATCCACGATACCCTGAATGCTGTAGCGCATGCCGATGTCACCTTCCACGGTACGCTTGGCATAAGGCTCCGGCAGACCTTTGTAGACCGTGTTCATATGCTCGGGCATGCCATCGGCAATAGAGTAAATATCCGTTGTGGCACCGCCTACGTCCACGGCAACCAGCTCGCCGATACCGGTTTCACCCTCACAGCCCTTGCTGAGTAACTCCATGGCCTGCAGCACAGCGGAGGGGGTGGGCATCATAATATCGGACAGCAGCTGAGAGGCTTTGCTCAAGCCCTTGGCCTGAATGATCCGGTTCAGGAAGATCTCACGGATCTTCTTTTGGGTGGGTTCGATCTGCAGTACGCCGAATTTGGGCATCACATTGGGGCAGATATGCACTTCCCATCCGGCCAAAATCCGCTCACATTCACGGGCCGCGGTCCGGTTGCCTGCCACTACGATGGGGAAGTCCGGCTCCATGGTGGCCAGCATCTTTGCGTTATGCAGAATGCACTCAGTGTTGCCGCCGTCGGTGCCGCCTACCAACAGGAAAATATCCGGCTTGGAATCCCGAATGTCTTCTAGATCGTCTTCCGTGAGCTGAAACGCGTACACACCGACCACTTTGGCGCCGGCGCCCAAGCTTGCCAGCTTGGCAGCCTCACCGGTCAGCTCCGGCACAAGGCCGCTGGTGACCATCCGCAAGCCGCCGGCCGCAGAGGAACAGGCGAAGCACTGATCGTACTTTATTTTTCCGGTCTTCTGCTCCAAAAGGCGCAGACCTTCGTTCAGACCGTCGTTGATATCCGTCTGTACGGTGGTATAAGCCGCCGCAGTGCCCAGAATTTCTTCCGCGTCCACGTCCACAGCGGTCAGCTTGGTATATGTACTGCCGAAATCGATCAGTAAGACAGCCTTCACGCGTTCTCACCGTCCATGTGCAGCAGCTCACGCAGCGCCTGGATGGTAGTCTCGGGGGTGGTGCCGGGAGGGAATGCCCGGTCAAAGCCCATATCCTTAAAGCGGCGCTCCACGTCCTCAAACTTCTGCTTGCCAATGACGATGTTGCCGCCAACCACCAGAGGGATACCCTTCAGGCCGGCTTCGTCACACTTTTCACGCATGCCCCGGCAGTCCAACTCGCCCTGACCGTACAGGGAGGACACCACGATGGCGTCTGCGCTGGATTCAATGGCCGCTGCAATGTACTCCTCCTGAGAGACCATAACGCCCAGATTGACCACCTCAAAGCCCGCTTCCGTAAAAGCGTGGTAGAGGATCTTATTACCAACAGCGTGGACATCCGCGCCAATAACGCCGATGACCAGCACCTTCTTTTCCCGGTTCTCCATAAAAACACCTCTAAGTTCTTTTTCATAGTATCTCTATGAATGTTCTACATCTATATACTATATTGAACTAGTATATTTGTCAAGGAAGAAAACGGCTCTTTCTTCCTGTTTTTTCTTTGTTTGGCGTTTGACTCCAAAAAATGGGCACGTTTTCTCAACGTGCCCATTGGGTTATATCGTTTTTTCGTCCAGCATACGTGTGGCTTTATCCTTCAAGTACAGGAAAGAGCCTTCGTCGATCTCATAGCTGCACCGGATTAGTTCCCCGGAGAACCGGCGTAAACAATCCGCTGCCGGAACAGAGCAGTATTTTTCATAAGCATGGGGCACCAAAACCGCATCCTTATCCTGTAAATACACATCCAGATCCGGCTGCGCGGAAAACAGCACCGGTTCTGCAGGGCTTGCATCCGCTGCATACATTTGGCAGGTGCGTACCAACTGTGCGCCAAATTCCGCGCTGTAGCTCAGAATACCGATTTTCGCATTCTTCGGCAATTTAATGATCCGGCAAAGGCACTGGGGCTCCAGCCGCAGCGCCACCTTTGTGATCTTCCTGCGCTCCGGCAATGTATTTTCCAGAAAAACCGCATGATTGGCTGTTGTTACGATCAGATCCATATCTTCGCCCAGCTTATAGGGATACTGGGCCACATTCTCTGCCAGATGGGTGTATAGATCCAGCCTGGGGATCGAGCGCAGCTGCTCTGCCAAAGAGGACAGATTCTCCGGATTGCACTCCAACACAGCCACCTTTAGCATTGATTCCTGCTCCGCCCGCTGGCGCAGTTTTAAATTCAGAAAAATATTGATCTCTGCCGGGGAAAGACCCATGTTCTCTAATTGACTGAGCATGGCATCGATGGCCGCCATGGCCTGCTCCTTCCGGCTGCCGGAATTGGCAGGCTGATAGCGGATAAAGGTACCTCTGCCCTGCACCTTTTCCAAAAGCCCCTTGTGTTCCAGCTCATCGTAGGCCCGCTTCACCGTACCTCTGGCCACAGACAGAAGTTGGGCCATTTCCTGCACCGTGGGCAGCTTCTGTCCTGCCGTCAGCAGTCCTTTTTGGGCAGCCGCCCGGATAGTATCCACCAGCTGCTGGTAAATCGGCACATCCAAATTGGGATCAATTTGAAAAATCTGCTCCATACGCATCTCTCCACCACAATTGTTCTATACCAATTATGTAAATAAATCTACATTTTGTCAAGTGTTTTATAACAATTCTACCGTTGTTAAAAAACCCGTCCCCAATAGCTGTCAAATTTCAGTTTATCGGGCAGTTGTACTAGCGCTTACGCGCCAAAGGCTTCCCCCGGGGGGAAGCTGTCATAAAATCCGGTATGGATTTTATGACTGATGAGGAAAGCGGGCAGAAACGGTAGATTTTGCGTCTGTTTATAGGCTTAAAGCGCACTGTCAGTGTACGCCGTTCCTCATCCGTCCCGGCTTGCGCCGGGCCACCTTCCCCCCGGGGGAAGGCATTTGGTTTTTCGCTTAACTAACCGATAAATCAAATTTGTCCAATGGCCAAAAAAGCCGCCCCTGCGGCTGCAGAGACGGTCATCATTATTGCTCGACATCATCCATATTTGCTAACGCGAAATTGATACATTGGTTGATGAATTCATTTCGGCTAATATTAAAGGCAGCAGCTTTGGTGTCCAATTCTGCCAAAACTTCTGCTGGTATACGCATGGAAATTACTTCCTTCTCATGCTTTTTCGGCAAAAACTTCTCCAAATTTACCCCCACCTTTCTTGCTAATTATATTCGATATGCTATAATAAGAATATATTCTATTTTCGATATTTTATTTCGAATATTTGTCGCATATAAAAGGAGGGCTCATGTATCATTCAACACAAGCTTATTTAAATAGGACTTCTACGGAAAAATTAGAGTCTTTTCTTGCACAGTATGAAAACGGCCAGCTTACAGAACAGTACCTGCCGGAGGATATTGCAATGATCCGGGATATTCTGACCGTCATGCGTCAACGAAATGCCGCCGGATCCCTCTAAACATCTCCCCTGTGTAAGGGGAGGTAGAAGAAATCTTTGATTTTGCTCGGATGGGTTGTCAATCCCTCAGTCTTTTTCTTTGCAGCAGCAAAGAAAAATCCAGCTCCCTTTATACAAGGGAACATTGGGCGCTCCCTCGTCAGAAAAAAGTTTTAGTATTAATATCCTACTACATTCCCAATTGACAAACTGTACGCTAAATACAAATTTGTCCAATGGCCAAAAAAGCCGCCCCTGCGGCTGCAGAGGCGGTATATCCTTTAATATCTGCCGGATGGCTTTACGTTTTCATCAGGCTGTATATCGCCTTCGATCTTGCCGTAGGTATTTTCAAAATCCTTGATGCTGTCACGAACCAATACAAGAATATGGCTGTTAACGCTGCGTCCTTCAAAATCGGCCACATATCCAATTTTTCGCAGCATTTCTTCTTCAATACGAATGGATACACTTTTTACCGCCATAAAACCGCCTCCGCAAGATATATTATGCGTTTATTTTATGGCTGTTATATGTTATAATGTTTCATATAGATATATCATGTATCTACTATTTAGGAGGGCTGTATATGAATCTTTCAACACAAGCTTATTTAAACAGGACTTCTACGGAAAAATTAGAGTCTTTTCTTGCACAGTATGAAAACGGCCAGCTTACAGAACGGTACCTGCCAGAGGATATTGCAATGATCCGGGATATTCTGACCAAACGAAGGCAAAAGCATGAACTGCGGCTAGCCTATTCCTATCAGGTTTTGATGCTGATGTCCACCGATGAACTGATCGGACTTGTACAGGAATGGCTGCATCCGGATACCGTAGACATCTATGGCGATACCATACGCAGGATCCTGACCGTCCTGCGCCAACGAAATGCCGCCGGATCCCTCTAATATCTCCCGAAATACTATGTAGGGGCGACCTGTGGTCGCCTGCGGGCGCGGTACTCCACGTAGGGGACGGGTTTCCCGTCCCGAATTTCGGGATGCGAAACGCCTCCCCTGCAATGTTAAGCGATTGGCTGCACAATGAACCACGAAAAACCGGGCGCGCAGTCAGTCTGCGCCCCCGGTTGGGTCTTATTATTTACCGCACTGGGCCAGATATGCCGCTCTGCCGGTTTCGTACAGGTTATTGCCTTCGCTGTCAATGATCACGATGGCAGGAAAATCCTCTACTTCCAGACGGCGGATAGCCTCCGCGCCCAAATCCTCATAGGCAATGATCTCAGCCTTCTTGATGCACTTGCTCAGCAGCGCGCCGCAGCCGCCGATGGCACCGAAGTATACTGCGCCGTGTTCTTTCATGGCGCTGATAACCTCCGGGCCCCGCTTGCCCTTGCCGATCATACCAGTAAGACCCTGCTGGCTCATGGTGGGACTGTAGGCATCCATCCCGTAAGAGGTGGTGGGGCCTGCGGAGCCGATGGCCTGGCCGGGCTTTGCGGGGGTGGGGCCAACAAAGTAGATAATACTGTCCTGCACATCCATAGGCAGCTCCTTGCCCGCTTCCACCAGCTCGCACAGCCGCTTGTGGGCAGCGTCACGGGCGGTGTAGATCACGCCGGAGATCAGGCAGCTGTCGCCGGCCTTCAGTTCTCTGACCGCTTCCCGGGTCAAAGGGGTGGTAATTTTTACAGTCGCCATATCAAAGCACCTCCGTCTTGTGTCTGGTCACATGGCAGTTAATATTGACCGCCACAGGCAGACCGGCAATGTGGGTGGGGAATGTCTCAATGTTCACGGCCAGAGCGGTGGTCTTGCCGCCGAAGCCCTGAGGGCCAATACCCAAGGCATTGATCTGCTCCAGCAGCTCCTTCTCCAGCTGGGCGTAGAAGGGCTTTTCGTTGGGCACATCCACAGAACGCATCAGCGCCTTCTTGGCAAGGAAGGCTGCCTTGTCAAAGGTACCGCCGATGCCCACGCCCACCACGATGGGAGGACAGGGGTTTGGGCCTGCATCCTCAACCACCTTGCAGACGAAATCCTTCACGCCCTGCAGGCCGTCGGAGGGACGGAGCATCTTGATCTGGCTCATATTCTCACTGCCGAAGCCCTTGGGGGCTACGGTGATCTCCAGCTTGTCACCGGGAACCAGCTCATAGTAGATCATGGCGGGGGTATTGTCGCCGGTATTGACCCGGTCCAGAGGATCCCGGACTACGCTCTTACGCAGGTAGCCCTCGGTGTAGCCCTGACGGACACCCTCGTTAACAGCCTCTTCCAGATTGCCGTCAATATGTACTTCCTGACCGATCTTCAGAAACACGCATGCAACGCCGGTATCCTGACAGATGGGCTGGGCCTTCTCGTCGGAAATCTGATAGTTTTCAATAATTCTATCCAGGATCTCCTGTGCCTGACCCCAACACTCTGCCTTGCGGCAGTCCTCGATCCGGTTTTTCAGATCACCGGGCAGGTAACAGTTGGCGTCGATGCACAGCTTCTTGATCACTTCCGTGATCTTCTGTGCGGAAATTTCTCTCATAGTGTTTCCTCCTTATTTCTGGGGCACGTTGTAGATATTGTCCTGCAGATCGCCGTAGCGGCTGATGACCTGTGCCACCACCCTGTCGCCCTTGGGGCACTTCTTGGGTGTGCCGGTGATCCGCTCTGCTTTTTCTTTCAGTTCGTGGATGTCGATGATGGGCAGGCCTGCGTCCTTCAAACGCTGGGTCAGCTCCACATTCTTGGGATTCACAGCAATACCGCCCTGTGTTACCAGCACATCGATATCCTGTCCCGGGGTGGAGATGCAGGTCACCCGGTCGGTGACGATGGGCAGTCTGGCCCGGAACATGGGGGCGATGATCATGCTCAGCTTGGCACCGGCTGCGGTGTCGCTGTGGCCGCCGGAGCCGCCCATAATATAGCCGTTGGAGTCCGTGTGGACATTTACATTGAAGTCCGTGTCGATCTCCGTAGCACCTAGAATCACCACATCCAGACTGTTCACCACAGCGCTGCGGCTGCTGGGAGAGGCGTAATGCATGGCGGAGATCTCCTGATGCCGGGGATCGGTGCGGATGGATTCCACAGCCTTCAGATCAAAGCACTGCACATCCAGAAGTGACCGGAAGCAGCCCTCCCGCAACATATCCACCATGTAGCCGGTAATGCCGCCCAAACCGAAGCTGCCTTGAATTTTCTTTTCCAGCATGATCTCCTTCAGGAACTTAGCCGCCGCCAGCGATGCGCCGCCGGCACCGGTCTGGAAAGAGAAACCGTCCTTCAAAAGGCCGGAGGCCTCAATGACCTTGGCTGCGTGGGATGCCATCACCAGACCCACCGGGTCACGGGTGATCTGGGTGGTGCCGGAAACGATGCCTTTCGGGTTGCCGATGGCATCCACCTGCACCACGTAGTCCACGTAGTCCTCGGAAATGGACCAGTCCAGCAACGGGTACGGCACCAGATTGTCCGTAATGATGACCACCTTTTTTGCATGCATGGCATCGGCATAAGCATAGCCTAAGCTGCCGCAGGCGGATTTGCCGTACTTACCGGAGCAGTTGCCCATGGGGTCAGCGGCAGGCGCGGCAATAAACGCCACATCGATGGGGGTTCTGCCCAGACAGATATCGCTGGGCCGTCCGCCGTGGGTGCGGAACTGGACAGGCTTTTCCATAATGCCCCGGCTGAAGGCCTTGCCCAGACCGGCGGAAATATAGTCAGCACTGACACCGGTGACCACACCGTTTGCAATATGCTCCTGCAGGCCCATATGGGTATCAAACAGGGAGCTGGCGTTTACATTGATATCCTTGATGCCCATGGCGGCGATCTGCTCCATGACCATATTCAGCACAAAGTCGCCGTTACGCAGATGATGGTGGAAGGAAACGGTCATGCCGTCTTTCAGTCCGGACAGGGCAATGGCCTCCCGGATGGAATTCACCAGCTTACTCATTACGCATCCTCCCTTCTCATACCCAGCGCCTGCGCCATGTCAATGGTGCGCTGGGCCCGGGCCACGATGGGCGCGTCGATCATCTTACCATGGAGCGCGATAGCACCCTTGCCCTGCTGCTTGGCCAGCGCAATGGCATCCATCACTTCGTAGGCGTAGTCCACTTCCTTTTGGGTGGGACTGAACACCTGATTGATGACCTCCACATGCCGGGGAGAGATGGAGGACTTTCCGGTGAAGCCCAGCGCCTTGGCGTAGGCCGCATCCTTCCAGATGCCCTCATCGTCATTCACGTCCGTAAAGGGTGTGTCGTACACATCCACACCGGCGGCTCTGGCAGCTACCACCAGCCGGGAACGGGCATATTCAATCTCCCGGCCCTCCTTGGTGCGCTTGCACTGCAGGTCGGCAGTCAAATCCTCTGCGCCTAAGAACAGAGCTTTTACCCGCTTGGAGGCAGTGGCAATAGCAAAGGCGTTTTCCACGCCCAAAGCGGTTTCGATCAGAGGCATCAACCCAACCGTATCGGGTTCCAGACCAAGGGATTCTTCTACCTTGGTTATGTAAGCATCCGCCTGCAGCACGTCCTCCCGGCTGCCGGTCTTGGGCAGCAGGATCAGCGCAGGCTTCTCCGGCAGGATTGCATCAATATCTGCCTGCCAGAAGGGCGTATCAATTGAATTGATACGGACAATGATCTCACAGCCCCGGAAATCCATGTAGCGCATGGTATTGCGCACAAGAATCCGTGCCGCGTCTTTTTCTGCCGGTGCAACCGCGTCTTCCAGATCGAAGATCACCGCATCGGAGCCAAGGCAATTGCCGTTGATGAGCATATTGGGGTTATTGCCCGGCAAGAACAGCATACTTCTGCGCATCAGGCATCCCCCTTTCCCCGGAGGATAGCCGTCTCCACTCTGGCCCGGATCACGCACTCCAGCGCACCCCGGTCCACTACCCGCACATTGGCATTTTCCACATTCTGTTTGCTCAGTTCCTCCAGAACCACAGCGCGGATCGCATCGCCAAACTGGTCGGCAACCACGGATTCCAGCTGCACAGCCAGCGTACCGGTTCCCGGCTCAATTTCCACATAAACGTCGCTGGACTCCATGGTTCCGGCAGACGCCATTTTCCTGATCTCCATATTCGGCTCCTTTCATAACAGGAATTCTCTGAAAGAATTATAAGTTATTCCGGCAGATAATTCAATTCCTTTTTAAAAATTCTTTGCATCCGGGCCAATGTGGTGTATAATACCTTTATTGAAGTAATGACAGACTTGCATTCTGCCATCGATTTTTCTGTCATTGCGAGCCAGTGCGCACACTGGCGTGGCAATCTCCTTTGGATTCCGGAAACTTGCCGGGGATTGCCACGTCGGGCCTTGCCCTCCTCGCAATGACGCGCGTTTTAAGTTGGTTGTGCAACATTCTACAGAAAGGAGCCGTTATGGATATTGAACTGACCGGCTGTCTCCAAGGCAGAAAACAAAAACGCTGGGCCGACTTTCTGGCCCAGGCAGGACTGGAAGCCGATCCCAATACAGAGCGCACCGTGCTGATCTGGGACGGTGAATCGCTGATCGCCACCGGCTCCCGGCAGGGTAATCTCCTAAAATGTATCGCTGTTGATGAAAACCGGCAGGGAGAAGGCCTTACCGCCACTGTGCTGACCCATTTGCGTCAGGATGCCTTCAGCGCCGGCTATAAGCATCTGTTTCTATATACCAAGCCAAAAAACGAGCTGCAGTTTTCCTCTCTGTTCTTCTACCCCATTGCCAAAACCGATCAGGTTTTGCTGATGGAGAATGTACCGAATGGCATTGGCCGCTTTCTGGACAGCCTGCCTGTGCTCCCCTGCTCCGGCAAGGTGGGTGCGGCGGTGATGAACTGCAATCCTTTTACTTTGGGTCACCGGTATCTGATTGAAACCGCCGCCAAACAGTGCGACCGTCTCTACATATTCGTGCTTTCCGAGGAACAGGGTATCTTCCCGGCAGCAGACCGGCTGGCTTTGGTACAGGCCGGTGTCCGGGATCTTAAAAATGTGACGGTACTGCCTACCGGTCCGTATCTTATTTCCTCTGCCACTTTCCCCACCTACTTCTTCAAGGACAGGGACAGCGCCCAGCAGGTCCACTGTCTTCTGGATATCGAGATCTTTACCAAGTATTTCGCGCCTAAATTCGACATTACCGCCCGCTTTGTGGGCACAGAGCCTTTGTCTGCTATGACGGATCAGTATAATCAGGCTTTGCTGCACCACCTGCCCTCCCGGGGCATTGAACTGAAGCAGATCCCCCGGCTGGAACAAAACGGCACACCCATCAGCGCCAGTGCGGTACGTGCCCTGCTGGGCACCGGGCAGCGCAATGCCCTACAAGAATTAGTACCCGAAACAACATTCCGTTACCTTTTGGAATACAACCTTTTGTAAGGAGGAGTTTTTATGCAGGAACGCCGTCCCACCCATATTTTAAGCAGCTACTTTGCTCCCCGTGGCCATAACCGTATGTATGCGCTGGGCATGCAGATCGCCCAAATGTATCTGTCTCCCAATGACAAGCTGATCGGCATTATCGGTGAAGCCGGTTCCGGCAAAAGCGCCCTGATCCGGGGCATGTTCCCGGGCCTTGAACTAACCAATGATGACAATGGTGTATATGTCCGCCCCTTGCCCCTTTTGGAGCAGGACCGGGGCTTTGCTTTCTTCGCACCCCACACCTATCATGTGGATATCCGCTTTGAAAACGGCTTCACCCAGATGAGCGTTTTGGCTGATGCCATTGCTGAGGCACTCCACAACGGCAAGCGTGTGGTTGTGGAGCATTTCGACCTGGTGTATCCGCTGCTGCGGGCAAACGCCAACCTTTTGATCGGCGTTGGCGAGCAGGTACTGATCTCCCGACCCAATCTGTTCGGTCCGGAACCGGAGGAGATCCGGCAGACCGTCTACCAGTCCCTTCATTACCGTCTGATGGCCCACACCGCAGAAGACCTGTGCGAAATGTGCATGGACGAATTTGACATGACCCGCTGCGGTCACGATGACGTGAAGCACGGCTTTGCCCTGTACTTCCCGGAGATCCGCCCTGCCTTTGATATCCGGGAAATAGAAGCCAAGGTCAACGAGATCATTGCCCAGGATCTGCCGGTTACCTATGTGGACGAGCATCACATTTCCGTAGGCGGCCAGATCCACCAGTGCAGCGGCCCCCGGATCCATGTGCAGCACACCGGCCAGATTGAAAACTTCAAGCTGATGCACCACTTTATTTATGACCGTTTCAAGCGCCGCTTTGTGCTGGCCGGCTGCGTGGGCGAACATTCCGACGAACTGCTGAAAAAGCTGGATATCAAGCGGCAGCGGCCCGGTTGGGACTAAATATGGAAGTAACATTACAGCAAATTCTGGACGCCAGAGAACAGCGGGCTCCCCGGCAGAAGGCGTTGCTTACCCAATACCGCAAACCGCTGATTTGCTTTACCATGAATATTGCAGGCCCTGTGAAGGTCACTCCACTGATTTCGCGGGCTTTCCGCTGGGGTCTTGCCCAACTGGGCGAAAGACTGGACAATGCTAAGATCCTGAACCGGCAGGCAGCTTCCCCTGTCACCGGTTGCGAGGCCTACTGTGTAGTGGACGCAGATGCCCAAACGCTAAAAGATATCTGCACCGCCATTGAGGAGGAAACTTCTCTGGGCCGCCTGTTTGACATGGATGTACTGGACTGTGATGGCCGCAAGCTGGAACGCAGCAGCCAGCGAAGCTGCTTGGTTTGCGGCGCACCGGGACGCACCTGCGCTGCAGGCAGACTTCATTCCGTGGAACAGTTGCAAGCTGCCACCTACCGTATTATATCCGCGCATTTCGCAGCCTTTGATCGGGAACAAATCGCAGTCTTTGCTGTCCAAAGTCTTCTGGAAGAGGTGAAAACCACCCCCAAACCCGGTCTGGTGGACTGCCGTAACACCGGCAGCCACACCGATATGGATATAGATACTTTCACTGCCAGCGCCAACGCGCTGAAACCCTATTTCCAGCAATGCGTAGAGATCGGGCAAAAAACAGCCCATTTGCCTCCTTCCGAAACGTTTCCTGCTTTGCGTGAGGCAGGTTTAGAGGCGGAAAAAGCCATGTATCGGGCTACAAAAGGCATCAACACCCACAAGGGTGCCATCTATACCATGGGCATCCTCTGTGGAAGTGTTGGCAGGCTTTGGCAGCCAGAAAACCCCATTGCCGAAACCGGTACCGTGCTTTCCCTGTGCGGGGAAATAACCGCACAATCGGCAAAAGAAGATTTTGCCGCCATGACCGGCGCAACCGCCGGAGAACGTCTATACCTGCAAAAAGGGCTTACCGGCATCCGGGGGCAAATCGCCGCCGGACTGCCTGCGGTGGCGAATATCGGTCTTCCGGTATTTGATGATTGCCTTAAAAAAGGACTAAGCCCCAATGATGCCGGTGCCGTTACCCTTGTGCATCTGATCGCCCATGTAGAGGACACAAATCTGTACCACCGGGGTGGCGCTGCCGGTGCTGCCTTTGCGGCGGATTCCGCCCACGCGTTGCTGCCCGATCCTACTATTGCACAAATCGAAAAGCTGGACGATGCCTTTATGTCACGTAACCTTTCCCCCGGCGGCTGCGCTGACCTGCTGGCCGCCACCTATTTTCTGCACCATCTGAAAAACAGAAACAACCCGGAGTCCGTTTAAAACGGACTCCAATTTCTTGTGTATTTATCAGTCTTTGCTCTTTTCCAGCATCTTAACGTACATCTGAGCAATACGCTTGCCGGCACCGGGGGTCACCCGGGTGTAGCCTGCCTCATAACAGTCGTTTAGATAGCCGTAAGCGGAGGGAATATAGTCCAACACAATCATTGGAATTGCTGGAAACGATAGTAGCCTATAAGGGAGGGAGGGAGGTCCCTGGCATACTTGCCGTCAGTACCAAAGCCTGCAGACAGTTTGTTTGACAAAAGTGATATTTTACCTTGGAAAAATAATATCTTTTAAAAAGGTATGCAAAAATGCGCAGAAAAACATAATGAAAACATGCGCTTTTTATGGAACGAAACAGAAATGGCTGGTATAATTGGGATGCGTAATATACGGTAGATTTGCATATGACGGATATAGAATACCCAAAGAAAAGACTGCTCATTTTTTCTTTCCTAATTGGACATAAATATCGATTGATGTCTACAGACAGCATTGCCCCCAGAAAAACAGGCTGTTATACTATATACTATAAATATAACTATCAGTTCATACAAACACTGAGTCCGGCAGGTGAATGGAATGAAGAAGGATCTGGAATCCATAGCGATTACGCTGAACAGCGAGACCGTATATGTACAGCTGACCAGATATCACGAAAGTGAAGCGGAGTGGCACATTTGGCGGGAGCATGCTCATAATCACCGGGTATATGAGGTGCATTTTCTGACACAAGGTGCCTGCCAACTGAATGTGGAAGGACAGATAGTATCTCTGCAGCAGGGGCAGGCGGTGCTGCTGGCACCGGATCAGTACCATGAGCCCCATGTTTCGACCGAGGAATTAGAACGGGTTTCCTTTTTCTTTATGCCAGACGAAACGGCGGATTCCCTGCGGGCAGAATTGTACAAAAAGGTGAAGCAGTACCGGGTATTTACAGCAACGGAGGAAATGCTCCAATCCGGACGGCGGCTGCTGCGGGACTGGCTGGAAGACAATCCTTACCGGAAAGAGAAGCGCAAAGCTTTGCTCACCTGTTTGCTTATTGACACCTTCCGGCAGCTGGAACTGATCACAAAAGAGCAGCAAGACGTGAATAAAGAGCCATCCCGGATGTTTCTGTGCGATGGATATTTCTCCACTACCGTAAACAGAAGCGCCCAGCAGCTGGCAAAGTACCTGCGGATGTCCGAGCGGCAGATGAACCGCTGCCTGATGGAGTTTTACGGCATGAGTTTTCAGCAAAAACTGGTTCAGTCCCGGATGGAACGGGCCTCCTGGCTGCTGCGAACAACAGATAAAAGCGTAAGTCAAATTGCAGAGGAAGTTGGCTACGATGCGGAAAGCGGATTTTATAAGGAGTTCCGCAAACGCTATGGCATGACACCGCTGCAATACCGGAAACAAAATGAATCCCAAGGCTAATCATAACCACCGGACGTGTGAAAGTGTAAAATAAAGGTAGACACAGGAAAAACCACCATGTTGTCTACCTTTATTTTACACCTTTGCACAGCCGGTGGTATTCTTATACAAAAAGACTGTCCTATCCGGACATGAATCTCAAAAGCCGTCTTGGATGAACCTTTCCCCCAATTATGGGGACTGATATACTGTAGCTGCGCGGACCAATTCTCACACAATAGGAGGAAAAACCTTTATGAGCAAATTAAAAGTGGGTATCGTCGGCGTAAGACTTGGCGGTGCCTATGTGCGTGACTACGCGCGCAGCAACCGCACAGAAAGCTGCGGTCAAGGAGCATGTGTGGCTGGATGTTCCCCACTTCTAAGCATCTCTTTGCAGCTCCGCCATCCGGCGGGGCTGTTTTTTCGTTCAGAAGAATGTAAATTTCAGTTTATCGAGCTGTTGCACTGGCGTTTACGCGTCAATGGCTTCTCCCGGGGAGAAGCTGTCGAGCGAAGCGAGACTGATGAGGAATGCGGGCAGAAATGTTGGATTTTGCTTCTGATTGCAGGCTTTTTCCCTTCTGCCAATGCTC
>JAZNPV010000166.1:0-12661 GCA_045589835.1 Faecousia sp. | reverse complement strand
CCGGAAGACCGCCCCGTTGCCAGGGGGGAGGTAGCAAGTCCGGCCCCCGCCACCCCCCCCAAAAAAAAACAAACCCCAATAGGCGTCTGTTTTTTTATGGACCTGTGACGATGGCTCGAATAGTTAAATCCGACTGTCCGGTGGACAGTCGGCAGCCAGTGTATACACTGGCTGAACCATAATTTCCGGCTGAGACGGAAATGCAAACGAGCCTCGTCACCGAAAGGTACGCTCACGCCAATAGGCGTCTGTTTTTTTATGGGCCTGTGACGATAGCTCGAATAGTTAATCCGACTGTCCTGTGGACAGTCGGCAGCCAGTGTATACACTGGCTGGACCATTAGTTCGGATTTACAAACCGACAGCAGATTCCAAGAAACAGCAGATACAGCAGGAATAAAGCAAAGATTGTACCAATAAAACTATTGGACCGTCTCCTTCAATGCTTCATAGATCTTCCAGGCAGCGTTGCCGGATAATACTAAAGACAGAACATCCGCCATTGCAGCTCTTTTTTTCTGATCGTTCATAAGTTCTATACAGAGGTGCGCCAGTTTTTCAGGTGTATCCGCTGTAACTGCACCACCAAGGGATACAAAGTAATTACGGTTGTATTCCTCACAGCCTGCTACTGCGTCAATCAGCACCATTGGAAGTCTTTTTGCAACAGCCTCTGTGGTGCTGAGCCCGCCCGGCTTTGTCAGATATAGATCTGCGCTATCCATCATGGTGCTGATATCCTGAACAAAACCATGAATGTGAATACAGGGATACATACCGAATTTATCTGTCAGGTATTCTTTCAATTTCTCGTTTGTGCCGCACACAATGGAAAGCTCCATGTTTGAATTCATTTGTTTGCTGAGCAGTTTTGTTAGTTTTTCCATAGGCCCGCAACCCATACTCCCGCACATCATCAAAAGATGGGAATGCTCCGCGTTAATGCCCAGTTTCCTTTTTGCATCCTGCTTATTGCCCACAGTATAAAACGCTTTGCGAACCGGAATACCGGTAGCAACGATCTTTTCCGCAGGAACACCCTGCTCCGTATATTCCTCTTTCAGAGATTCTGCCGGGATAAAGTAGTAGTCCAGCTCGCTCCTTGCCGTTCCGGGACTGCAGGTGTAGTCGGTTGCTACAAATGCTGTTTTCAGCTTCATGGGATGCTCCTTCAGCATCTGCCGAAGCAGAAGACCTGAAAATACATGAGCACAAATAACCGTATCAAATTGGCCAATTTTAATATAGCTGTATAGCTGCTCTGTTCCATCTGTCAACAGCTTATACACTGCTTTTTCGTCTTCCAGCATTGCCGGGTGTTTTTCCGCGAAGCCGTAACCGAAACGGAACAGCATGGGAATGTGCCGGTACATAGTGGTGTGTCCCCAGTCCAAAAACCTGGACAGTCTTTCAGAAACAAAGCCTATTGCATCCGCAACTTCACAGCTATGACCGCTTTCCGTAAATATATCCTGCAAAGCTTTAGCGCAAGCATTGTGCCCGCCACCGGTATTGCAGGTCAAAATCAGCACACGCATATTGAGCCTTCTTTCTTTTCTTCCCGGGCTTGCAGCTTCTTCTGCAAACGTATCAATCTGGGACGGTTGTACCGTTGAATCAGTATGTACGGCACATTCAGCAGCAGAATAAAAAGCGTTGTAACTAATACGCCGCCCATACCGGGCCATATCTTCAAACATCGCAAACCCAAAATACTAACAGCAATATGGGTGATCTCCGCAACGCAGGTTTCACGGATCATCATAGGCAGCCGCTGCGCATAATTGCCGGACAGATTCTTTGGAGGCATCAGAAAGGGCAGGATACGGCTCATATCCGGCACCTTCGCCTGCCATTTGCGGATATTCAGCTTTTCGTACAACGCTCCGTTTTTCTCAAAACCGAAGCATCGGAATACACCTTTCTCCGGTTTTAATGGGCATTTGGAAACGAGCCTTCCAAAGAAAAAACCCACAGTTCCGGCAATGGCGCAATATATTGCACAGTTCAGTAATTTCATTTTTCTCTCCTATGAATGTTACCCGATATGCTACAGTGTTTTCTTGCTCCGGATAAGGAGATATCTGCCTTTATTAAGCCACAGGATCACACAGGTAACGGCTGCTCCCACAGTTTCCAGCAGCATATCCAGCATTGTGTCGATAAGGCCAATGTCGATATATCCAGGAAGGGCAATGCCATTGACCGTAACGGATTGAATGTTTTTGATACTTCCGGTGACACCAATAGTGTCCCCCAAAAGATAGGAGGTCAATCCATAAACGACGGTATCATCCTGCATATCCATGCCAATAAACGTATCCGCACCAAATTCGCAGAACTCCCAAAGCACCGCAACAGCCATGGAAAAGCACAAGGCGAAGATCGTCCTTACCACGGGTAAATCCTTACTTTTTGTCAGCAGGTCAAAGATGAATGCTCCCAGGATTGCAAACATCACACCACCGCTGACGTGCAAAAGCTTATCCCACACAGGTACGGTATAGTAAAGCTTCCAGCAATAGCCCAGCATAGGACCGATGGCATAGGCAAGGCCCAATAGGTATACCGGCAAACAGATTTGGCAGTAAAGCAGTTTTTCCAGCAGCATCGGAAGCAACACCAGCAGCAGTGTCCCAAAGGCTAACGCCAGACGGTCAGGTTCTCCACCCCTCAAAAGCGTTATAATTGTAAAAAAGGTAAAAATCTCGCACAAAGCGGTACAGCTCAGTTTGAACCACTTCTCATTTTTGCGCATTTTCTTTTCTCCCGGTCAAAAGCTTCATTACGTTTTCTCTGGTGTACATAAAGGAAGACAAAAGGGCCAATGCAGTACAGGCACCGATCAGGATTCCGGAAATCGCACCGGGAATATTGTACCAAATCAGATGGACGATCATCATGCAGTAAAGGGATACAGTGGTTGCCTTTCCGTGCCACACGGAACTATCTACCTTTCCGGTTTTTCGTATCACCAGCAAACCCAGAATTCCGGCAATAATCTCTTTTACTATCATCACACACAGTGGCAACAACATCCACGTGAACCGACTTACCAAACAGAACAACATGGCAATCTGGGTCAGCTTATCCGCCACCGGATCAAATGCTTTGCCAAAGTCGCTGATCATATGGTATTTCCGGGCAATGATTCCATCCACAACATCGGTAACACCGGATAGTATCAGAATGATGCAGGTCCACACCGGATCGTGCTTGGCCACATACAGCCAGACGATCACCGGGATCAGCAACAGACGAAACATAGACAGAATATTTGGGATCGTTATGATTTTATCTTTGTACTTATTTTCCACGAACACAGCCTCCAGTACCACTTTATCAAAGTAATATAATTGGGAATTTACAACAGTACTTCAATTAAATATCAACAGTTGTTGAAAAAGGGTATCCGAAATGTATCGCATACTCCTTTTGCATGTACCTTTTTACTTTGCCCGAAGGGTTACCATGAAACGGCAGCCGCCTTCCGGAATGTTTTCAGCGGTGATCTGTCCGTTTTCAATTGTCAAAATCCGCTTAACCAACGCAAGCCCCAGGCCGTTGCCTTCCTGTTTGTGGGAGCTGTCGGCCTGATAGAACTTATCAAAAATGTGTTTTTGTGCATCTTCAGAAAGACCGGGGCCCTGATCCTCGATGGTGAAGATCAGCTTTCGCAGTTTCTTGGTGAGACGGAGCCTTACAGTTCCGCCTTGCGGACTGAATTTAATGGCGTTGGAGATCAGATTGTCCCACACATGATGCATCATCTGTTCGCTGCCAAGATATGTTACCCGGTCCAGCTCCACATCCAGTTCAATATCCTTACCTGCCCAGGCTGTCTCCAACGCAACAACGGACTGACGGATCTGCTCGTCCAGTCGGTACTGCATCTGATTGGTAGGGATCTGCTGATTTTCCAGCTTGCTGAGCAGCAGAATGCTTCCCACAAGAGAAGATAACCGCTGCGTGTTGAACAGTATCTTTCCAACATACTCCTGCTGATCGCCGTCCAGATTCTCACTGCCCTGGAGCAAGGTAGAATAACCTTCAATAGCATTGATAGGCGTTTTAAATTCATGAGACACATTGGAAACAAAATCCGTCTGCAAGATTTCAGTGGAACTCAGCTCCTGGACCATCAGGTTAAAGCCGGTATAGATCTCCATGATCTCCTTAGAGGTTGATTTTTCCTCAAGGCGCACAGAAAAGTCGCCGTCTGCTACCTTATCCATAGCACCCCGAAGCTTTTTGATCGGATTGAAGAAAAATTTTGAGAGCTGACCGGTAACCAGAATACCCACAAGCAGGCATACGCCGACCAGTTCTATTTCCAGCGGTACTTCCCATCCTAAAGACAGAACACGGTTCAGCAGCTGGTCAACGCCGTAAGCAATCAACACACAGACGATCATCTCCACGGTAACAAGAAGCGTTAACCTGGTGCGCAGATTGAACCGATTCCGCTGCTCTTTCCGGACTTTTTCGAACCGTTCTCTGGTATTCACAACTTCACCACCTTATAGCCAACGCCACGGATGGTGACGATCTTAAAGTCTTTGTTGTCCCGAAAGCGGTCACGGAGCCTGCCGATATGCACATCTACAGTGTGGGTATCGCTTTCGGAATCATAACCCCAGATCTCGTCCATCAACTGCTGCCGGGTGAATATCTTACCGGGATATGCCGCCATCTTATAAAGCAGCATAAATTCCTTCTGGGGCAGGACCATGCTCTCTCCCGCTGTAGTAACGGTCAGCGAATCGCTCTCCATTACGGTATCGCCAATGGTCTGCCGACGGTCATTGATCATCTGCGCACGGCGCAGAAGTGCCTGAACACGCAGCACCATTTCATTGACATTGATGGGCTTGACCATATAATCGTCCACACCGGACTGAAAACCAAGACGCATATCATCAAAAGCATCTTTGGCGGTAATCATCAACACTGGAGTCGTATTGCCCACATCCCGGAGCTGCCGTACAAGCTCGTAGCCATCCATGGCCGGCATCATAATATCGGAAATGATCATATCGTAGAAATCCGCATCCATGGCATCCAGCGCTTCCTGTCAGTTAGATACGCCTGCAACAGAATAGCCGTGCCGGGTCAGCACATGAAAAAAGAGTTGACGCAGTTCCCGGTCATCCTCCGCAATCAATATCTTCAGCATCGCAATCCCTCCTGAAAATAGCATGTTAATGATATTATAGCATTCTATTTCAACTAAACTTCAACAGAATTTGAACTTGAGTTGAAAGTCTATTGATAGGATATGGCTGAATTCATATTACATTTTTCTGAAAGCAGTGTTTCTTCATGATAACTCCATCTACTGATTATCGTCATTTCCGGTTAAAGCGGATAAATGAACCGCAATATAAGCACTTGTGGTGGCTGCTGTTCTTTCCAATTTATTGGCTGCGCTATCCATTGATCGAAAATCTGAATCCAGCATCGCAGTACCATCCTATATACTGCCCACTGGATGATCTGATCCCATTTTCGGAGTGGTTTATTATCCCCTATACACTATGGATGGCCAGCTTGGTTGCTTTATGCCTTTATACGGTGCTTTATGATGTGGATTCCTTCAAATGGTATATGAAGTTTTTGACCATTTCCATGTCCATATCCACCGTTATCTTCCTGGTCTATCCAAGCTGCCAGAATCTGCGGCCGGTTGCGTTTCCAAGAGACAACCTGCTTACAAAGCTTGTTGCCTTCCTTTACAGTGCCGATACCAACACCAATGTATTTCCCTCCGAGCATGCCATAGGAGGTATGGCCGTATGGCTGACTGCGGTCCGCACCAAAGGTTTACGGTCACCGGGAAAGCTGATTGCGATTTCCGTGCTGATGCTGCTGGTCTGCTTCTCTACCGTTTTTCTCAAGCAGCACTCCATCTTGGATGTGATAGCAGGTGTTCCTGTCTGTATCTTTGCATTGTGCATTTGCAAGAGATAGAAATAAATTCCTCGATTCCTGTATCGTTTTCGGCTCTGAAAACGGCTGCAAAGCCGAATCGCGAAAACACATCACCATAGGCGACGGATTGCACTACTGCAAAACCACAACTGCTGATAGTGTTCGGGTAAACAGTGACAGAGGCCTCAATAGTCAAATCCGACTGTCCAGTGAATGGTTATAAGATAAAACATTTTCTGGCGGAAAGTGTGAAAAGCTTTCTGCTATCTTCATTTTTTAACGATTACTACCATAAAATGTTTTGTTTTTGTCATATGATTTTCCACGGTCCATGCCCGGATTCCGCTGTATTCCCTTGAATTAGCGGTGGTTCTCTTTTTATAATGTGCTCACAAAACTAAAGGGGCGGCAGAGCATGGTAACGGTTGGGGTCATGAAGCGGATGGTATTATTAACAGTTGGTTTTGGTGCTGCAATATGGATAACTGGGATCCTGCTTGGTGTCAATCAGGTGGCCTATGCACAGTATAACTCCAAGGAAGCTTATTTGCAGCTTCGGCCCACCGAAGGTAAAAAAGAAATCGGCTTTCCCTTTGAGATACCGGGAACAAGCCTGGTGGCGGAAGCTCTCGTGCATTACGATGGGCCATTTTTAGAAGACAGATCGGAAACAGAACTGTTTAACAGCGTGGCATTACTGGTACGAAACAACAGCCACCAGGGGATCGCGCATGCTGAAATCACTGTGAAAGGAAATGAAAACTGGACCTTTGAAGCCCAGTATATCCCGCCAATGGGAACTGTCCTGGTTTTGGAAAGCAGCGGCGCGCAATTTAATGAATCGCAGATTACGGAATGTTCAGGCTGGGAAACCGTGTGGTGTGAAGGCTGGCAGATTGATTCATTATTGCAGATTGACAGCGTGGACATGGGTACGATTGCCGTTACCAATATAACAGAAGCCAATCTGACTAATATACGGCTTCTATACAAAAACTGGCTGCCGGACAGTGAAATTTTTGTTGGCGGGATCACCTATGAAGTACAGATTTGTCAATTGCTGCCCGGTGAAACTGTACTGGTGCAGCCGGATCACTATGCACGAGGTTACAGTAAATTTATAAACGTATATGCGGATTAAATGTAAACACCGGTGTGCCAATTCGGCACACCGGTGACTGTATTACAGAACCTTGGAAAGAAAATCCTGCAGGCGGGGATGCTGAGGGGATGTGAAAAGCTTCTGAGGGGTGTCCTGCTCCACGATCTTGCCTTCGTCCATGAAAAGAACACGGCTGCCCACTTCTCTTGCAAAGCCCATCTCATGGGTGACTACTACCATGGTCATGCCGTCGGAAGCCAGTTCTTTCATAACTTCCAGAACCTCACCGACCATTTCCGGGTCCAGAGCGGAGGTGGGTTCGTCGAAAAGCATAAGCTTGGGGTTCATAGCCAGAGCCCGGATAATGGCGATACGCTGCTTCTGACCGCCGGAGAGCTGGCCGGGATATGCGTCAGCCTTTTCGGTCAGACCCACCCGGCGCAAAAGCTGAGAAGCGGTATCGTTTGCCTGCTCCTGGGTCATCAGGCCGGTACGAACCGGTGCCAGAGTAATATTTTTGCGGATGGTCATGTTAGGGAACAGGTTGAAATGCTGAAATACCATACCCATCTGCCGGCGTACATGATCGATATTGACCTTGGGATCGGTGATCTGAATGCCGTCAAAGGTAATTGTGCCTTTGCTGGGGGTCTCCAATAAGTTCAGGCAGCGTAAGAAGGTGGATTTTCCGGAACCGGAGGGGCCGATAATAACGACCTTTTCGCCGGGATAAATATGCTCGGAGATATCGTTTAAAACCAGATGATCTCCAAAAGATTTGGACAGGTTTTTAACGTTGATCACTTTGACGCAGCCTCCTTTCCAGAATACCCTGCAGCCATGTAAAGACCATAACAAGGGCCAGATAGATCAGTGCGGAGCCTACCAGCGGGAACATCTGCTCGTAGGTACGGGTAGCGATTGCCTGAGCAGCATACACAAGCTCCTTGCCACCAATGGTATAGATCAGTGCCGTATCTTTCAAAAGGGTGATGAACTCATTGCCCAAAGAGGGGAGAATGGCTTTAAAGGCTTGGGGAATGATAATAAAGCGCATGGTATCGATATAGTTAAGCCCCAGACTGCGGCCGGCTTCTGCCTGGCCGGGATCCAGCGACATCAGACCGCCGCGAATGATCTCCGCTACATAAGCGCCGGAGTTGATGCCCAGAGTCAGAATACCGATTGCTGTATAGCTGCGGCTGGATTTAAAAATGACAAAGCCCATAATGAGAAGCTGCACCAGCATAGGCGTACCGCGGATCACGGTCACATACAGCTTACATACCCAGTTGACAACGCCCAGTATCGGATTATGCTTGCCGGGACGCTGCTGATCGTGGGCTGTACGGATAACAGCAACCAGAACACCCAGAACCACACCAATCACCAGAGCAAGGACCGTGACCATTAGTGTACGGCCTACACCCTGCAGATACTGCTGCCAGCGGTCAGCTTCGATAAAAGCCTGAAAGAATTTTACATAGAACTCCTGCCAGAACGGCAGCTTGACGCCGCTGCGCATCTGTTCTACCCATTGTAAATATAATTCCACAGATATGTACCTCACATAGTGTTAAGATGAAAAAGGGCGGCCAACGCCGTCCTTTTTCGGGAATTTCAATTAGTTCTGCTCGGCGGGAATGTACTTGTCAACGATCGACTTCACGGTGCCGTCAGCGATCAGTTCCTTCAGGGCGTTGTTGACAGCGTCCCTCAACTCGGTATTGCCCTTCTTGAAACCGATGGCGTAATCCTCTTCCACCCATGCGCCTTCCAGAATGCTCAGGCCGGGATTTGCCTTAACAAATTCCTGAGCGGGGGCGTTGTCGATAATAACACAGTCCACGGAGCCGTTCATCAAAGCCTGTACAGCGGTGATGCCGTTGTCGTAACCGATAACATTCTCTTCACCGTAGCCGCCGTTTTCGGGGGTGTCGGAGGCGTAGATATAACCGGTGGTGCCCAACTGGGTGCCGATCTTCTTGGTGTCCAGATTATCCATGGTTACATCGGAACCGGTCTTGACGATAACCACCTGAACACCGGTAGCGTAGGTGTCAGAGAAGTCCATGACAAGCAGCCGGTCTTCATTCACAGTAACACCGGCCATAACCATATCGCTCTTGCCGCTCTGAGCAGCTTCCAGCGCAGCGGTAAAGCCCATGTTGTCGATCTGCAGCTCCAGACCCAGCTTCTCGGCAATGGCTTCAGCGATTTCTACGTCGATACCCACGTACTTGCCGTTGTCGTCAGTCATCTCGTAGGGGGGGAAGGCTGCGTTGGTGGACATGATCAGCTTGCCCTTTTCAAGGGTCATGCCGCCTCCGGTGGTACAGCCGGTGAACAGGCACAGCAGCATAACCAGTGCCAGAGCCGTAACAATGATCTTCTTCATAATTAACTCTCCTTTATTATCCCGTTGGGATCAGTATTCATGTATTATACAACGCATATTATGCAACGTCAACTAGAAAAAAGCATAAGGTTCTATTTTTGGGGTAATTTTTGGGCAAAATACTAGTTGTAATGGTACAGAAAATATTATATAATATTAAGGTTGCATGATGAAATGATTTCGGGAGGATATACCTGAATGGAAAATAGAAGCGAAGAACTGAAACGGTTTCTGCAGCCCGGAAAGCATATCCATCTGGTGGGCATTGGCGGTGTTTCCATGCGTCCGTTGGGATTGGTGCTGAAGGGAATGGGAATGCTGGTGACCGGTTCGGATATGAATTCCTCTGTCTCTACCGATGAACTGATCGCCAATGGCATCGAGGTGTCTATCGGCCATCGGGCAGAAAACATAGAAGGTGCTGACTGTATCATCCGAACCGCTGCAGCCCATAATGACAATCCAGAGATTGCAGCGGCCCGCAGTGTGGGCATTCCCACCTTTGAGCGCGCACAGGCCTGGGGAGTGATTATGCAGGCGTATAAAAATGCGGTATGCATTTCCGGTACCCACGGAAAAACCACTACCACCTCCATGGTGACCCACATTCTTATGGAGGCCCAGTGGGATCCCACGGTCATGATCGGCGGCTACTTGCCTTTGCTGCGTTCCGGTCACCGTGTGGGCAACGGCGATACCATCGTTTTGGAAAGCTGCGAATACTGTGACTCTTTTTTGAATTTCTTTCCCACGCTGGCAGTGATCCTGAATGTGGAAGCGGATCATCTGGATTATTTCAAGGATCTGGCGGATGTACAGAAATCCTTTAAAAAGTTTGCCCAGCTGTCTACAAACGGTGTGCTTGCCAACGGTGACGATCCCCATACGCTGGAGGCAATGAAGGGCGTGGATTGCGTTACCTTTGGATTAAAGAAAAGTAACCGGGTTCATGCGGATAACATCTGTCCGGATTGGCGGCATCTGGATGTGATCTGCGACGGTAAATTCTACTGTCACGTTGACTTGAAGGTTTTGGGCAGACATAATGCTTTGAATGCACTGGCAGCGGCCGGAACTGCGTGGATGCTGGGGATTCCCGGTGAGGCGGTGACCCGGGGGCTGGCTACCTTTTCCGGCGCTGAGCGCCGTATGCAGTTTAAAGGCAAATATAACGGTGCTGATATTTACGATGATTATGCTCACCATCCGGATGAACTGGCTGCTACAATCGATGCAGTCCGTACCATGAACTATAAGCGGATCGTAGTGGCATTCCAGCCTCATACCTATACCCGGACCAAAGCATTGTTTTCCGATTTTGTCCGTGAGCTTAAGAAAGCGGATCATATTGTTCTGGCTGAAATTTATGCGGCCAGAGAACGCAATACCATTGGTATTTCCTCCAGAGATCTTGCGGAGAAGATACCCGGCTGTGTATATTGTGAAACGCTGCCTGATGTTACGAGCTATTTGCGTACCATTGCCCGGGAGGGTGACGTGATCCTTACGATCGGTGCCGGAGACATATTCAGGGCCGGTGAGGCACTTTTGAAATAACCATGAAAACGAGGCGATTGATTTGCGTAAGTTGGATGTTTGTGTCCTGTTTGGCGGTATCAGTCCGGAACACGAGGTATCACTGCGTTCTGCTGAGTCTGTCTTAAATCATTTGAGTAAGGAAAAGTATAATATATTTCCTGTGGGTATTACCAGAGAAGGCGACTGGATCCTGTTTAAGGGGACTGATTACGCACTGCTTCCGGCTCAGCAGTGGCAGGATTATCCCGGAAACCGGCGGGCAGCTATTTCGCCGGTGCGGGGGCAGGGCTTACTCAGCTTTGAAGGCGACTGCGTTGTAAAAGAATCCATCGATGTGGTATTCCCTGTGCTTCACGGTGAGAACGGTGAGGATGGTGCCATGCAGGGACTGCTGCAAATGGCTGGAATTCCGTATGTTGGTCCTCATGTGGCTGCATCTGCCGTGTCCATGGATAAGACGCTGACAAAACTGGTTATGGATAACGCGGGAATTTCTCAGGCAGCCTGGCAGCTGGTCAAAAACAGTGAGCTGCACAACCGTATGGAGCAGATCCTGGATCTGCTGGAAAGCCGTTTTTCGTATCCTGTGTTTGTGAAGCCTGCCGGAACAGGTTCTTCTGTAGGTGTGTCTAAGGCATCAGATCGGGAAATGCTGCGTGAGTCTCTGATACAGGCCGGCACCTACGACGAAAAGATCCTTGTTGAAGAGTTTATTCACGGCAGGGAGATCGAGGTGGCAGTCATGGGCAACGACAGTCCCATGGCATCCATCTGTGGTGAGATTGACTCCGGCGCGGATTTTTATGATTATGATGCCAAATATGTAACGGATACGTCCGTTGCCTATATCCCTGCCCGTATTCCGGAGGATGTGGCTGAGCAGGTCAGAGATCTGGCCGTAAAGGTCTATAGTGCCATTGGCTGCCAGGGCCTGAGCCGGGTAGACTTCTTTGTGACCTATGAAGAAAACCGGGTGGTATTCAATGAAATTAACACCTTACCCGGCTTCACCTCCATTTCTATGTATCCCAAGCTGTTTGCCGCCAGCGGCATTCCTTTTGAGCAGCTGTTGGATATGCTGCTGCAGCTGGCAATGGAGGCATAAGATGAAACGCAATGTTGTACTCAGCATCCGGGGCCGTCAGGCATATCCCGGGCAGGAACCGGATGAGATAGAGCTTGTAACGGAAGGCACCATGGAGTACAGTGACGGTGGCTGGGACCTGCGGTATGAGGAAAGCCATCTTACCGGTCTTGAAGGTGTCACTACCACATTCCGTGTTGCGCCTGAGAAAATTACGCTGACTCGTACAGGAAAGCTGAATTCCCAGATGGTGTTTGAAGAAGGTACGGTTCATGAATCCCTGTATCAGGTGGAGTTTGGCGCGCTTATGATCAGCGTGTGTGCCACCCAAGTAAAATGGAATTTGAATGAGCAAGGCGGTACGATCGATCTGGTGTATGCCATTGAGATTGAGCAGAGTGCTGCCGGGACCATTGATTATCATTTGCAGATCCAATCAAAAGACCCATAACAAAAAGGACAGAGCTTAGGCGGGGTTTCATAAAACATTATCCGGTTTTGCCCCAGTCTTTTTCCCTGTAACTTCAGAATACCCCCTTGAAATACACAAAGTATTTCTGCGTGGATATTCTTTGTTAAAGGAAAAAATCCAAGGGGCAAAACTGCG
>JAZNPV010000165.1:0-3420 GCA_045589835.1 Faecousia sp. | reverse complement strand
GCTGGCACCGTAGATCCGGGCCAGGGATTCCATGGCGAGGGAAGGATTCACGCCGCTCATCGTGGGCGGCTTGTCATGCTCCAGGCTCCAGATCCATTCGTCCAGCCGCTGGAAGATCATTTCCTCCATAGCCGGGTCACGCTCGATTTCAGGCATTGCCAGATCGATCTCGGGGTTGTTCCCCCAGATGCAGGAAAAGGCACCGTGCTGTACGTCAGCTACGGACAGATAGAAGCGCAGCTGCAATTCGTAATAAATTGGAATCGCATCGTCGGCCCAGCTGTCAGCCTTGTGGTAAGTACAGCTCTTGCACTCTAAAATTCCAGGCTCTCCGTCAGTGGTTCTCTCAAACCTACGATCGAAATTGGCCAGCGCGTAGGGATGGTCTGCGTGCTGATAAAGCCCGGTGTCTTCGTAGACGTGATTGCCGGACTTATGGGCGTACCAGTATGCGGCGATGGGCTCCAGAAGGTGGCCCATCTGCAGCTGATCCGCATTGGCTTTCTTCGCAGGCTTCATCTTCCCTTTCTTGATCATCCACAGCTCCAGGGGCGTGGTCCAGGGAGACACGCCGAAAATAGCTGCGACATCACTGCCGCCGATGGTGTACGGGATATCACCCTTGGGGCCATGCATTCGGCACTCCAGCCAGCGGTCATTGCTCATCCCGGCGGTGTCGCACAGCAAAATGGGAGCTGCCAACAGTAATTCACCGCCTTTGCAAGATCGAAGTCGCTCCAGCGGATGGACAAGGCACGGGCCATGTTCTCCTCTACGTTCAGCAGCTTGGCCTCCGGATGCTTGTTTGCCTTCATCAGCCAGGGAATCTCCTGAAGAGCCATAAAGACATCGTGGGCAGTGGCAGTGCCGCCGCCGTAGGAGATCTCGAACATGGCAATGGCCTCCAGGGCCTCCTTCTTCGGCAGGGAGAACTTCTTGCAGATCCGGGTCATGGCATTGACCGGGTACTGAAGTTCAATCTCAAGCAGCGTCTGAAGCCTGGATACGGAGTCGCAGAACTGCGCGAAGAGCTGATCCAGCTCCTTGTCGAAGTCTTCCACCTTCCTTTGCAGGCGATGATCCACGGAAATACAGCTGCCGATATGGATCGGGTGCTGTGTGCCCATGAGCATGGCACTGACCTTTGCGGAGGCCACACCGGTGTCCGAAGTCAGGAAATGGATGCCGGGAACAAGCTTGGCTGCCATGGTACCCATTCCCTTTGTCTGGAGAGTCTTGGCATAGGTACCAAGCATATCCTCCTTCTGGTCGGGGAAGGTCCAGCAGCCGCTGGTATATGCGTGGTCACAGTAACCGTTCTCGAAGTGGTAGCCGGGGAACCGGGCATCCATCTTCTTTTCCAGCGTGTGCAGCAGCTCATCGATAGGCAGCACGGAGTAGTCCCTGACGTCACCGGAGTGCGTAGCAGACACTTTCTCATCCCGGACAAGCAGCAAGGCATCGGAGGAATGAACCGCCAGACAGGCGTTCAGGACGGCGGCAAGCTCTGCCTTTTTGAGTTTAGGCAGTGCGGTACCGCTGATTTTTGCGCGATCAAGCAGGGTTTTGTAGGCGGTGGTGCGCAGGGGGTACAGATCCCCACCCACACGCAGGGCCAGGCCGAGATTCTCCACCGTGTCTGCAACGGCATCCTCACTGGTTCCGGGGACAAAGGCGGAAGGGGTTGTGCAGAGCGCAGAGGAGGCATCCAAAGGCTCCACATGGAGGTCTTTCACTTTGCACCGGCGCCAGACGGTGCCCTTCGACAGGCTCTCGTGGAAATGGATCATTTCCGGGTAGGAGTCGAAGGTGGTTGCAAAGTCATCTTTGCAGGTTAACATGGTTATTCTCCTTTCGTTTGTTAAGCGGTGATACCGCCGAATATAACAAAAGCCAGCAATCCCGTAGAACTGCTGGCTTTATGTCTGATATGAAATTGACTAGGAAACAAAAAAGTGCCACTTACCCCTCAAAAAGGGCAAATGACACTAAGGAAAATCGGATAAACTAACATTTCACTGATGTGAAACTCGGATACTAACATCCGGATTATACCACATTTTCCCTCAATAGTCAATCAAAATGGTTGAAAGGAGAATAGATTGGTAAAAAGAAGATGCCGCCCGGTTGAAACCAAGCAGCACCTCTCCCCTAGTTGAATTTATACGGCAGGAAAGCCAGTGCCTGCCAGCGTTTGAAACAGATCATATTCGTCATCATCAGTCAGCGCAAGGATCTCGTGATCTGCCCTTTCAGTAGACTCCAGGGTGATGTCGTACCGGCTGAACAGCTCCGAGACACGGTGTACCACATGGATATCTGGGTTGACTCGATGAAGATTCAGTACAACGAGCTTCAGAGGGTCGGTAACCCGCATTTCGGTGCGAATAATTCTGCAGATGGCCTCTGCTTCCTGTTCCGTGCAAGGGTGTTCAGCGGTGATTTCACTGAACAGGTCATAGCTCATCGCCTTGCAATAGGCCTGCACCCGTCGTCGCTGAAGTTCGATGGGGATCTCGGAAGGTTTTGAGCTGCGGAAATAGGCAATGGCTTTCTGGTCACCCATGACCTACCTCCTTTCCTGTGATTACGAGCGTCTGGTTGTGCCGAAGCAGTTCTCGGGTAAGCGCTTCGGCAGCATCATCCTGATCACCGATGATCTTTGGCAGGTGTTTCAGTTCCGTTTCACTGCCGGAAAAGAATAAAGGTGCAACTGCCAAAAGGTAGCCTTTTTTCTGAAGGAGCCGTATAGCTTCCAATTGGCCGTCCGTCTGTGGATCTGCCTGGGCTTTATTTGCCACCCTGGTATAGCCCGCGACTATTCTTTGATTTGGCATTAGGGTCCTCCTGTCTTGGTATTTTTACAGGATTCTTTCCTGTATGATAGCATGATGTAATTGGGAAATCCGTCGTAGTTTGTCTGTCGGACAAACTATTTGACAAAATCAGTCTCACAGTCACAAATCAGTACCTGCTCACCGCACATTGGGCAGATCTCGCAGAAGCAGTATTCGTGGTGGTAACCACCCACCAAAACACCACAGCCTGGACACTTACGCCTCCCCCAGTCATATTCCTCGTCGCCGAAACGGATACGGGGAACGGAACCGTGGGAATAACGGATTGCTTCGCAGGTACAGCTTTCCAGACTGGGTAGCTTCTCATGGCAATAAGAACAGATTTTTCGCATTGGATCTCCTCCTGTGTGTGATTGGTATGGCAAAGAAAAAGAGAGCAAAGCTTCTGGCCTTGCTCTCTTGTGATTCTTAGATTTCGGGCTTTCCGAGCCTGCTGCGATAGGCCCGGAGCATATGGAAGGCACATTCGGAAACACTCTCCCAATAGCTCTCTTCCAGGGTCCCATTCCTTTTCAGGTGAGTCCGGAGACGCTCTGGGATCGCCGGGTCCGAGATGAAGGCT
>JAZNPV010000164.1:0-30351 GCA_045589835.1 Faecousia sp. | reverse complement strand
TGGTGGGGGAGGACGGATTCGAACCATCGAAGCGAAACGCAGCAGATTTACAGTCTGTCCCCTTTGGCCACTCGGGAACTCCCCCATATTTAGTTACTGTCTGATTGGAGCCGGTAGACGGACTCGAACCCCCGACCTACTGATTACAAATCAGTTGCTCTACCAACTGAGCTATACCGGCGGCTCAAACAGAACACGCTTATTATAGCACAAGCGTCCCGTTTGTCAAGCACTTTTTTCGATATTTTTTATAAAACCATTTTATGTTTTCAGCCAATAATCGGAGCGCAATTGAGTGGGGCAATTGCAGGTAAAACAAAGCGGTGGTTTTCAAAATCATACTGCAAAACAGGCTGCTTGCTTTCTTGACATTCCCTGTTATACGTATAATAATAAACGTATCATAAGCCGATTGGGCGAACAAAGGAGAATGAATTATGGAGCAGAAAGCGTTTATCATCGGTGAAGAAACCGTCCGAAAGTATTTAACTGCAGAAGATGTGATCGACATTTGCGAAAAGACATGGCGTTGGTACGGAGAAGGGAAGGTGGTCATGCCCAATAAGATCACCACTGATATGTCCGAGCAGGGGGTCGCCGGCTGGTTCAATTCCATGCCTGCCTACATTGCCCCTCTGGATACAGCAGGCATTAAGATTGTAGGCGGCTATGATGCCAACAAGGCCCTTGGACTGCCCTATATCAAGGCTAATGTGGTCATTACCGATCCCAGAACCGGCGTTCTGAAGGCGCTGGTCAGCGGTGACTTCATAAATGATATGCGTACAGGCGCACAGCCTGCTATTATGGCGAGAATGCTTGCGGCTTCGACGGATGTTGTATGCTTTATCGGAACTGGCCTGATGGCTTACTACAGCCTGCTGTGCATGACTAAGACAGTGCAGATTAAGGAAGTCCGCCTTTGCGATATTTCTGACGAAGCCAAGGACCGCTTTATCGCCCGGTTCCCGGATGCGCCTTTTAAATTTGTAAAATGTGCCAGTAATGAGGAAGGCTGCCGGGGTGCGGATGTGGTGATTACCGTGACCAATGCCAACGCGGATCTGGTGGAGGAGCCGTGGCTGAAGGCAGGCAGTCTGGTTATGACCATGGGCTCTTTCCGGGAGACTTCCTTTGATGTGGTGCGCAAGGCGGATAAGATTGCCGTGGATCAGGTGGGCCAGTCCCTGCACCGGGGTAACGTGAAAGAGCTTGCTGAGATGGGTGAAATTACCGCAGAATCCTTTGACATTATTGTTCCAGATGTGCTGGCAGGAAAGGCACAGGGCCGTACAAATGCTGCTGATCGGATCTATGCCCAGATTATCGGAACCGGTATGCTGGATGTTGCCTGCGCTGGTTTGCTGCTGCAAAAAATTGAACAGTCCGGCGAGGAGCTATTCCGCTTTGATATGACAAAATGAGTGACAGAATTTACAGGATAAAGCTGTGTGAGGATGTATCCAACCGGATCATTGAACGCATTCGCACCCGGCAGTGGACGGAGGGCATGAAGCTGCCCTCGGAGGTCATGCTGGCAGAACTGTTTGATGTGAGTCGGTCCACGGTACGCGCAGCGGTAAAAAGTCTACAGATTGCCGGTGTGCTTCACTCCCGCAGCGGTTCGGGAACTTATGTGGCGGATTCTGCGGCATTGGTTCTGGAAACAAGAGAACTGGCATCTGTTATGGCAGACCCACAGAATCTGTTCTGTCTTGTGCAGACCAGATACATATTGGAGCCCCAGCTGGCTGCTTTGGCAGCCCGGAATGCCACCAAAGAGGAAACGGAAAAACTGTTCGAGATTTTAGCGGATATGGAAAAAGACGGCGACCGCCACAGGCTTATGAGTAACGGTTTCCGTTTTCATCAGGCAGTTGCCAAGTTTTCTCACAATGAGGTGCTGTATGGGCTGTACCAGTCCGTAGCGTGGCAGCTGCGGGGGCTTCGCTCGCTGGATGCCTTGACGTTGGAAGTCTTTCTGGAGGGGATAGGCGAACACAGAGCGGTTGCTGAAGCGATTCGGAAAAAGGACGGCGCACTGGCCAAGGCCCTGATGCGCTCCCATTTGAAGAATGATTATGCCCAGTATTTAGAGAACCACGAAATTCTGGAATAACACTCACATCCCCGGCAGTTCATTGAACCGGATGGTGTTTTTATTTGGTATGGTATTAGAGATAGGACTCGAACCAATCTAAATGCAACAGTCCGGTGGGTGGACTGTTGCCGGCGACGGCAGAACGGAGCCGGACTTTGATTGAATCGAGGCCTATATTGTCAACCTGAAAATCCCCACATGCTTTGCAGCATAAGCCAGTTGAATTTAACGAATACAGCAATAATTTCTTTTGAGGGATTGCCCACTTCTATGCTGTTGTGATATACTATCGGCAGAAAGTAAGGTGATCCTATGCGGCAGGAATACATTGAAATGTTTCTGGAAATTGTAAAGACTGGAAATATCTCCACCGCTGCAGATAATCTGCATCTGACCCAGTCTGCTGTCAGTGCCCGGCTGCGGGCCTTGGAATCCATTGTGGGTGCCACTTTGTTTGTGCGGGGCAAAGGCAACCGTTACGTTTCTCTGACCCCCCAGGGCAAGCGTTTTGTACCCGTTGCCCAGCGCTGGATGCTCCTTATGCGGGATACGCAGGCCATCGGCAGCGATCAGCGGCAGAGTATCCGGATCGGCTGCATCGACAGCATTTGTTCCGCCTTGCTTCTGCCTGTGTCCCCAAAATTGACGCAGTTGTACCCCCCGGTGCGGCTGGAGATCATTTCCCAGCAATCGGAAGCTATGTATGACTATATAGCCAACCGGGATTACGACTTGGGCCTGGTGGCTGTAAACGGCTACAGATCGCAAATTGCTGTAGTTCCCTTTTTCTCCATGGAGATGAGTGTTGTGGTTAATTGCGACAGTCAAACAGGTGCAGCAATCACATCTCCAGCTCAACTGGATCCCACACAGGAGATTTACATGGAATACGGCTCTCAAGTTCGGGCTTGGCACAATAAATGGTGGCAGGGCAGGGTACCCCAGCTAACTATTGACTCCTTCCAGCTTCTGGAGGAATATCTGTCAATACCGGGAAAATGGGCCTTGATCCCCACCGGGATTTTGAACAGGCTTCGTTCTTCTCATATGCTGTACCGCTGCCGGTTTGGCAAAAACGATGTTCCAAAACGGACCTGCTACTACATTTACAACCAGCAATCGGGATTTTATGAAACACAGGAATGCACCGTTCTGCTGGATTGTATGCGGCAGCAGATTGCTGAGGACCCCACGCTGACCCTTCTATAAAGGTATCGGGCGTGCTGTATTAAACAGCGCGCCCGTTTTTTATGCTTTCAATTTTTGTGCCACTTCCCGGATCAAAGTCTCTGGGGGAGCTTTCCGATCCAGCGCAGAAACCTCCATGATCAGCGGATACAACGGCACCTGCAGCTCTTGGGAAATACGCCGGAACAAGCCAAGAAAGGAAGAATGGCAGCCGGACATACCAAGCACCAAATCCTGCGGGCTTACCGCAGGCCGGTAATCATACTGCGCCATAGCAGGGATCAGTTCATTGTCCAAATATTGCAGCAGCTTCAAAAGGTCTATATCTTTCAAATGACCTTCCCGCTGCAAAGCTGCTACCAACAGCTCAGTAGAGCAATTTCCTGCGCTGCGCGCCATGCCCAGCAAGCCGCAGTCCAGTTCCTCAGCGCCCGCCTCCAGAGCGGCAATGGCATTGGCCTGGGACAAGCCCAGATTGTTATGGCCGTGGAAGCCAACAGGGACAGAAACTTCTGCCTTCATGGCTTGCACATAATCAGCCGTCTGATGAGGCGTCATTGTTCCGGCAGAATCCATAATCGTAACAATGTCCACACCGGCATCTTCCAGCATAGCTGCTTCCTTGGCAAGCTGCTCCGGTGTGCAGATATAGGCTTTCATCAGCGAGTAGCGGCAGGTCATTCCCGCATCCTTCACCGCCCGAACAGCGGCCAGGGACTTTTCACCGTCGCCGGCATTGTTGCCAACGCGCACAAAGCGCACACCGTGATCAGCCGCCAAACAGACATTTGCTCTATCCGCACATTTGGCCAGCATAAACAAGCCCAGTTCACCGGCAGATGCATACTTTCCGGCCAGTTTCATATATTCCAAATCCGTCACAGGTGCCACAGAACCAAGCTGCGCATAGGCACCGATGCCCTTTGCATTGCCCAACTCAATCGTGGTAATACCACAAGACAAAAGGCCTTCAATCATGGAGGCAGTCAGTTCCGCGGAAAAGCCGTTGCCCACTACATTGGCACCGTCCCGAAGGGTACAATCCAGTAATCTCATATGTCCTCCTTAGCCCAACTTTTCTACGGCTGCTTTGAGCCGCTCTGCCATGGCTACCAGATCCTCCGTTGCAGTGGCAAAGGAAAACCGCAGATAGCTGGCCTGTTTCTCTCCGTAAGCATTGCCGGGAACACCTACGATCTTTGCTTCTTTCAGCAGGTATTCGCTGATTTGTGCAGCGGTCATGCCTTGCACATCAAAACGCACCCATGCATAGAACGCGCCCTCCGGGGACACAAAACTGACACCGGGGATGGCGTTCAGAGCCTTCACCAGCAGATCCCGCCGGTATGCATAGACTTTTCGCATTTCCTCAATTTCCTTTTGGCAAGAGAACGCCTCCACAGCACCTACCTGCAAAAAGCTGTTGACACAGGTCAGGCTGTGCTGATAGAGCTTATAGATGGCTTTATACACAGGCTCACTGGCTGTCAGATATCCCATTCGCCAGCCGGTCATGGCAACGGACTTGGAAAAACCGTTGACAGTGATGACCCGATCTCTTACTGCGGGACGGGAAGCCATACTGATATTCTTTTTGCCGTCAAACACAATGGCCTCATAGATCTCATCGGAAAGCAGATATACATCCGGATGATTCAGCAGAAACGCTTCCAGTACATCCGCCTCTTCAGCATGGAGGATACGACCGGTGGGATTGTTGGGGTAGTTAATAATCAGCATACGAGTCTTGTCCGTACAGGCGGCCGCCAGCTTATTGGCTGTAATTGCGTAATCGTTACGGTAGTCCAGATCAACGCATACCGGTTCGCCGCCGGCAGCGATCACCGCAGGTTCATAGGTGACCCAGGCCGGATTCAGGAGGATAACTTCCTCACCTGGATTCAGCATAGCCTGCAACGCCAGATAAATGGCGTTTTTGCCGCCGGGCGTAACAAGGATGTTATCGGCATTACACGCAATACCGTTCTCCCTCTCCAGCTTATCCCGAATTGCCTGCCGCAGCTCCGGGATTCCCGGGCCTACCGCATAATGGGTATTACCACCGGCCAGGCTGCGGATGGTAGTCTCCGTGATCCGGTCGGGTGTGGCAAAATCCGGCTCGCCGCCGGCCAGGTCGATCACACTGGGATCCAGCTTTTTCATCTGCTTGGCTTTAGCCATAAGCTGCACAGAAGCAGAGGGCTTCATTTTTTCGATGTTTCTATTCATAATTTTCTCCCCAAATTGAGATTGGTTTAGAGCGCTTCCATAGCTGTATTCTTTAGGCCAGCAGGTTTTTCACTTCAATACCAGCTTCCTCAAAAGCCTTACGGATAGAGCTTACAAAGGCCAGCGCCTTGGGACTGTCACCGTGGACGCAGAGACTGTCTGCTTTAATCCGGATCACCTTGCCAGTAATAGTCTCAACGGTACCTTCTTTCACCATGCGAATGGCCCGCTCTATGGCAAATGCCTCATCCTCTATCATGGCACCGGCCATTTTTCTGGGTACCAGCGTACCGTCATCCATATAGGCCCGGTCACCGTAGACCTCGCTCACTGTGCGCATTCCCATATCCTCTGCTACCCGGAGCATCACAGAATTGGCATGACCGAACATAATCAGCTCCGGATCAATATCCTTTGCCGCTTCGCATACAGCACGAGCAACACTCTTATCCACCATAGCCTTATTGCCCAGCGCACCGTGGGGCTTGACATGCTGCAGTTTTACGCCGTAGCTGGTGGTAAACGCCATCAGGGCACCAATCTGGTACTTCATGTAATTTTTGATCTCATCATAGCTTAAGTTGATATTTCGTCGGCCAAAGCCCATCAGGTCATAATGACCCGGGTGGGCACCGATTCCAATCCCCATCTGCACCGCCCGGCGTACGGTTTTATCCATTACCATAGGGTCGCCGGCATGCCAACCGCAGGCTACATTTACTGAAGTCACATGCCGAATGATCTCCTCATCTGCTCCAATGGTGTAATCACCAAAACTTTCTCCCAAATCGCTGTTTAAATCAATTCTGTACATAGTTAGTCCTCCTTTTGTTCCAATGATTCCAATTTAATAGAAAACCCATCTTCTTCCACAATTTTCCAAACTTCCAAGTATTCTTCGCGGCCAAACCGCTGTTTCCATTTTTGCAGCTGCGCATGCTGCTGATGGTATAACCAGTGTGCTTCTTCCAGTGTGACCTGCCGGAAACGAATCTTTGATCCCGGCTTGCACTGGGCAAGATTGGGAATATCCACTGTGATCACGTTGGCTATTTTTGTATATCCGCCGGTGCTTTGCCGCTCTGAGAGCATAATAATGGGCATGCCGTTGCCGGGCACTTGGATCGAGCCCAATGCGATTCCGTCGGTGATAATATTCGCATCGGTGGTATGCTCCAACTTTGGGCCGTCCAGACGGCAACCCATGCGGTCAGATTGGGGCGTGACAGTATAGCTCTCATGCAGCAAGGTCTGCATTGCTTCTTCTGTAAATCGGTCCTCCTGGGGGCCCGGCAAGATCCGCAGCGTCACTGTGTCCTGAGAAAAATCCTCCGGCGGAATCTGTCTGGATTCCAGATCTTCCAGATTCTGAATGGGAATACGAAACCCGATCTCATCGCCGGTTTTCAGCTTGCGACCCTCAAAACCGCCAATACCGCCCCGCAGCAGGGTAGATCGGCTGCCCATGACCGGCTTTATATCCAGACCCCCGGCAAAAGCAATGTAACTCCTGCAGCCACTTTTTACGCCTTGAAAGGACAGAATATCTCCTGTCTTTGCCTGGACGGCCCGATACATACCAACAGGTACTCCATTTACACAGGGGTTCAGGTCTCCACCGGTAACAGCAAATACCCCGGGGGATGTGAAACGCAAGGTAGGCCCTATCAAAGTTGCCTCCAATCCCGCTTCGTTCTCCCGGTTGCCCACCAGATAATTTGCCAGACGGAAGGAACGGCTGTCCATGGCACCGCCGGGCGATACGCCCTGCTGCTGATAGGTAAAACGACCCAGATCCTGAACCGTTGTCAGCAGGCCGCCTTGTAAAACATAGATGCCCATCTTCAATCTCCCTTTTGATACACGACCGGTTTGTAACTGCCTTCGAGTACCTGCTTTTCAATACGCGTATAGGTTTGCTGGTCAATGGGTACGAATTCCACCCAATTTCCGGCCTGCAATAAAAACGGGGATTGGGGATCAGTCATATCAAACAGCCGTAACGGTGTTCTGCCGATTACATTCCAGCCGCCGGGCTGCTCCACAGGAAAAATAGTGGTTTGGGATTGCCAGACGGTAACAGAACCTGCAGGCAGCTTTTCCCGGGGGGAGTTCCGCCGGGGTACAGAAAATGTCTTTTCCATGCTGCCAATATAGGGCAGGCCCGGGGCAAAAGCGATCATATAAATAAAACCGGGCTGGGTGCTGTGGCGACGGATTACCTCTTCCACCGAAATCCCTTCAAACTGCGCTACTTCTTCAATATCCGGACCCCAGTTGCCGCCGTAAAAGACTGGAATCTGTATCACCATTCCGGAGGCCAAGGATGTTTCCGCAGTCTTCTCCGCCAGCGTGCGGATTGCGTTTTCCAATTCTAAATAAGAGACTTTCAACGGATCATAGTGAACCATCAAAGAGCAGTAAGCCGGGATCATTTCCGTAATCCCCCGAATCTGTGCATGCTCCAAAGCATGCTGCAGCGCCCGGACCTTTAAGTTGGTTTCCACGCAGATCTGCCCGGGAAATGTTGCACAAAGGGCACAGTCTCCCGTCATTTTAATTGTCAGTTCCTGCATATTCCCACCTGCCTTTTTTATAATCATAGCAGATTGATTAATAGAAATAAACCATTGTATTTTTCTATTATTTAGAAAAATAAATTCTATTTATTTGTAAAACAAATGGATTTTGCCGTATGCGCTATTTGATACGATAAATCTGGTGCTGCTGATACGGTTTACGCTTGCAAGAAAACTGTTTTTCCGGGCTATTTGCCTTTCTGTCCCACGAGTGTCAGCAATCCGGTTGATTGACGTGCGGAAGGTCATAGGTTCTAGTGGCTTTTTCTACATGGGTGTCCGTTTTCATCGCGGTACATGTCGCGGGCACTGAAGGAGCGCAATGTCACTAAGTTAGCGACACTATTCGAAAACGTAGCACCACAAATCATTTATACAACAACTATACAACAACGGGTCTGTTGCAATGAAGCAACAGACCCGTATCGTATAGTTTACTGCTTTTGTCAAGCTTAATTTTGAAAAAAGTTACGAAAAACTGGGTCCAGCATTGCTGCGAAACACAGCCTTTCTTAACTTAGTGACATTGCGCAGGAGCGGCGTCCCTATGGGTAAAAACCGACATTTTCGCCGTAGTGGCCGACGCCCCCGGCAAATTGAACTGTTCATTTACTGCTGGGGGTGACTTCTTGAAATAAAAACCACTGGCCGGTGGTTATGGTTTCCTGCCCAAAGGCACCTGATCCAGACGAGGACGGCGAAGGCAGGATCAGCGAAAAACCGGGCTTTTGCGACCAGTTCTATTTGTACAGAAAATTCAAGCAGGAAGTGGTTTAACTCCTGCACAGTACCGGGGCATGAATAGGACTGATACTGCATCAGCCAATGCCCAGTGCGGGATACAGAAGATCCCGGATTTGCAGATGGATCGCACCCTGTAAAGCGGGCCAGTTCAGCACGTGCTGGACATAGAAGAAGGAAAGCCTGTGTTCCGGATCAATCAGCACGTCCGCACCGGCTGCGCCGTCCCAGCCGAATTCTCCAATGGAGCTGGGGACACCGTGGTCGGAGCGGATGCGTGTCCGGACACCCAGACCGTAACCGTAGTCCGGACCGCCCATACAGCCAAATTTATCCTCGGGACGGAAGCTGCTCAAGTGAGGCGTGTGCATCAAATCAATGAAATCTGGGGACAGGATAGAATCCCCGCAGGCCAGTGCATCGGCAAAGCGCAGATAATCCGACACGGTAGAGACCAAGCCCGCTCCGCCGCTTTCAAATTCAGGGGAGAGTACCAGCGGGTAACTGACACCCCAGGGAACAACGGCGTTCTTTTCATCGTTATAACGGTACTGGGCTGCAACGAGAGAGTCCTTCCGGTCTGAGCGATAAAAATACGTATTGTTCATACCCAGTGGTGTCCAGATATTCTGCTGGAAAAAATCGGACAGAGAACAGCCGGAAACTGTTTCGATAAGCCCACCCATAACGTCCAGACACAGACTGTACAGGAACTGGCTGCCAGGCTCAAAATCCAGCGGCTCTTCGATAAATGCATTTACCAATTGTCGGGTGGTGGCGTGATTGCCAGTATGCTCCATAACCCGATTGGTGGAGGGCGTGTTGAGCTTATAATTCAGACCTGCGGTCATAGTCAGAAGATGTCTGACAGTGATAGGGGAGGCGGGCTTGCGGCGCATACCATCCTGTAGCAGGAAGGCATTTTGGTAAGCAGGCAGATAGTCGGAGACCGGGTCATCCAGACAGAAGAATCCCCGCTCCAGACAGATCATAGCGGCGGCGGCGGTCATGGGTTTGGTGCAGGAATACAGAAGATACCGGTCTTCTGCAGTTGTGGGTGTTGTTTTTTCGTAATCGGAATGTCCTGCAAAGCCGTGGAAAAGAATCTGATGATCCTGGCAAACAGCCAGTTCACAGCCGGGCACGCCTTTTTCAATCTGCTGGTCCAGAAATTGCTGCAAGATAGACAAATCCATAAGTTTGCCTCCTTTTTTGTTCTTGATTGGATGATACAACAGATCGTTGGATTCTGTCAATATAAATTCAATTGGATTGGCCTGTTAACGGAAGTTTTTCTTTGTAATTTTTGAAATATATGTTATACTATGGCAGGTGAGGGGAGGCATGGATATAAGGTGAAGTATCAAAGACCGAATTTGCTGTTTTACAGGATCGCGCAGGCTGCGTCGTGGATCGTCTCTACCTTTATTTTCAGACGGAAGATCCTGCGCAATGCGATAAAACATAAAAAGGGAGCCTTTGTGGTGATAGCGAATCATCAGGCGGCGCTGGATTTTGTAAATCTGATCGGTGCGTCCCGGCGGCCTGTGACGTTTGTTATCAGCAATTCCTTTTACAATACGTTGCCCATCAAGGGCTTTTTGAATAAAATGGGCGTGATCCCAAAGCAGCAGTTTCAGTCTTCGGTGACCGACCTGAAGCGTATTAAGGCTGTGATTGACCGGGGGGAGCCGGTAGTTATTTATCCCACCGGATTGATGTGCGAGGATGGTTTGTCCACACCGATTCCCGGGGCCACCTACAAGTTTTTGAAGTGGCTGAATGTGGATGTGTATGTGGCAAGAACATCAGGGTCTTATTTTGTTATGCCCAAATGGGGAAAGGGTTTCCGGCCCGGAAGAACAACGCTTGATATCTACCGCCTGTTTACCAAAGAGGAACTGGCCCACATGCCTCTTGATAAAGTGCAGCAGGCAACTGACGAGGCGCTGTGCTTTGATGCATACCGTGAGCAGGAAGAGAGTCGGGTCAAATACATAGGTAACCGTAATATCAAGGGCTTGGAGAATGTACTTTACATGTGTCCCCGTTGCCTGTCTGAATTTACCATGGAGGTTCAGCGTAAAAGAATCTATTGTACTGGCTGCGGATATGGACAAACTGTGGACGAATACGGTTTTTTCCATAACAGCGGTATGGGCTATGAGATTCGATATGCTTCCGATTGGAGCTGGCTGACCAGTAAAGTGCTGCGAGAAAGAATCGAGGAAGGCACGGAAAACGGCCTTTCCATGCAGGTTAGCATCAGCATGATCGACCATAAGAAGAATCAATTTTTGCCTGCCGGAGAGGGTGTACTTACGCTTACGCCCCAATGCATTTCCCTAAGGGGTATGATCTTTGGGGAAAATCGTGAGATTTCAGTTGGAACGGCCAGCTTGCCGTCCCTGCCCTTCAGTCCTGGAAAGTACCTGGAGGTGCAGCATGGCAGTGACATATACCGGTGTGCGCCGGAAGGCGGCCGACAGGTAATGAAGTGTATCAACATGCTGAAGATATTTCATGAAATGCAAAAGGAAAAGCTGGCGGAACCTGCCGGTATTGAATAATACAAACAGGGAGTGTTGCAACACTCCCTGTTTGTACATGGGCACGATTTTTGTATTCCGTGAGTGTCATGCCGGTACGATGCTTAAAGACCCTGCAAAAGAACCGGTGATTCGAAAAAGCCAGAAGCACCGATATCAGGGAGAGCAGATAATGGAGAAAGCAGCTGGCAGAAGGAACTTAGCGGGTAATTTTGCTTGCTGTGCAATTCGTTGACAATATATGGTACGTGTGGTATCATTTGCTCCGTCCGGTGTGTACAGCTGCGAAAGGAAGCGTTGAGTATGAATAAGATTACGGATAGAAAAAAAGTGAATTCTCTGGTGCTGTTGTGCGCGCTGGCCTACTTTGCCAGTTACTTTTCAAGGGTCAATTTGAGTGCAGCACTTGTTGAAGTGATTAACAGTGGCTTTGCCGGTAAAAAAACCGCAGCACTGGCTTTGACGGTATGCTCTATTACCTATGGTGCAGGACAGATCATCAGCGGTTTTCTGGGTGACCGGTTTAAGCCCCAGAATCTGATTTTGACCGGCTTTGCAATCACGACCTTGGCCAATGCCTGCGTAGGCTTTATGACGAATGATGTGCTTTTGGTACCTTTGTGGGGCATCAACGGCTTTGCACAGGCATTGATGTGGCCGCCGTTGGTTGTAATCATGGCTACCCGGCTTACCAAGGCAGATTACCAGAATGCCTGTATCCGGGTCAGCTGGGGCAGCTCCGTCGGCACGATCGCCGTGTATGTGCTGGCTCCGGTAATTATCAATATATTGGATATCCGCTGGGTGTTCTTTATCAGTGCAGCGGTAGCCGTTATCATGCTGGTAGCATGGAAATTGATATTTGATAAACACTACAGCATTACTCAGACAGGTGTGCAGAACCGGGAACCTGTTTCTGCAGGATCGGATAAGAATCTAAGCATCTCCGTGCTGGTTATGCTTGGAGCTGTAATTGTGTGTATCGTACTGCAGGGATTTTTGCGTGATGGAAGTACAAACTGGATGCCTTCCTACTTTTTCGATATTTTCCAGATTGACAGTTCAGCAGCCATTTTATCCGGTGTGATTCTGCCGGTATTTACCCTTCTGAGCTTGCATGTGGCATCCTTTGTCAATAAGAGACTGCTGAAGAATGAACTTACCTGTGCGGCGGCGTTTTTTGCAGTTGGCTGTCTGGCAGCATTGATCCTGTGGCTCTGTAACGGCGAGAATCTGATTCTTTCCCTAATCAGCATGGGACTTCTGGTGGCAAGTATGCACGGCGTGAATTTGGCGCTGATCAGCTTTATTCCTCAGTATTTTGAAAAATACGGCAATGTTTCATTTGTCAGCGGCTTGCTCAATTCCGGTACCTACATCGGCAGCGCCGTGTCGGGCTACGGCCTTGCTGCATTTACCGAAGTCTTTGGCTGGCAAAACACCATTGGCCTGTGGGGTGTTGTGGCAATTGCCGGTTCTGCTCTGTGCCTCACGCTAAGAAACCGTTGGCAGCGATTCAAAACGGCGGAAAAGTAAAATGATACCAAATATGCGCTTTTTTTGTGCAGTATTTTGTGTTTAGTGCAGATTTTTTTTGTTGCCTTTAGGGAGTATTGCATTTTATAAAAAAAGTACTATAATAGCTATCAGTATAAAAATATCTTAATGATATTTGGAAAAGGAGCTGGGACATAGTATGAACGGTTTGCTCGAATGGTTCGCTGCTGTATTTAAAAGCGAGATCATGATTATTTTCGCCATTGCTGCTTTGGGGTATCTGCTTGGCAGTGTAAAGGTAAAGGGCCTGTGCCTTGGTACATCCGGTATTCTGATCGTTGCACTGATCTTCGGTCATTTTGAGCTGACGATCCCTAAAATTGTGCAGGATGTGGGCCTGATCAGCTTTGTAACTGCGGTAGGCTTTATTGCAGGTCCCGGTTTCTTCCGCAATTTTAAGAAGAAAGCCCTTTCCTTCGTGCTGCTGGGTATTGTGATTATTCTTGTTGGCGGCGCTGTATGTGTTGCGGTTATTAAGCTGGCGGGAATTCCCACGGCATTGTCTGTAGGTATGATGTCCGGCGCCCTGACCAGTACACCTGGTCTGGCGGCTGCCATTGAAGCTACCGGTGATGAGATGGCTTCTGTGGGTTACGGTATTGCGTATCCCTTTGGTGTAGTGGGTGTTGTGCTGTTTGTGCAGCTGATCCCCAAGCTGCTGAAGATCGATATTGAAAAGGAGCGGGAGCGCCTGTCTGAAGTAGGTCAGAGTGTAACGGAAAATGCACCTGCTCTGGTAAAGAAATCCTACAAGAGTCTGGATGAATTTGGCCTGATGGCATTTGCGCTGGCTGCTATTCTTGGCGTGGTGATCGGTAAGATCTCTATTCCGCTGCCCGGCGGCGCACACTTCTCTCTGGGTACTTCCGGCGGCCCGCTGCTGGCTGGCCTTGTGATGGGTCACTTTGCCCATATCGGCCCTGTTTCCATTGATGTTCCCAAGAAGACGCTGGATGTGATTCGGGAAGTGGGGCTGGCCCTGTTCCTGATGGGTGCAGGTACCAATGCGGGCAAGGGTTTCCTTGCCATTCTGGCTGAGTACGGCGTAGTGCTGTTCCTGTTGGGCGCTGTCATGACGATTCTGCCCATGGTGGTGGGCTATATCCTTGCAGTGAAGGTGTTTAAGATTGATGTACTCAGTTCCTTAGGTTCCATCTGCGGCGGTATGACCAGTACTCCTGCGCTGGGTACCCTGATGGCCGTCACCAAGACAGAGGCTGTGGCTGTGTCTTATGCAGCTACCTATCCCTTGGCGCTGATTATGGTGGTGCTTTGCTGCGAGTTTATTCCGATTCTGTTTTGATTGATAAAGATACAACCGTCCATTTGGCACCGCTTCATAAGGAAGTAATGCCTGAAAAGGTGCATCTTTTCCAGCCATACTGCGTCAAAAATGCTCGCAATCCAGAAAGGATTCTTGCGCTTTTTTCCTTGTCTGGCAGAAAAACTGCACTTTTCAGGTGCTGCGCAGTTTTGAAGTGGTAACTTTTTCGATTAACAAATAACAAAATTACCGGAATACTGTCGTATTTCGGTAATTTTTTATGCAGTTAAGCGGAAAAGGGACAGTTCAAAACCATTACTTCCTTGTGAAGTGGTGCCCAATGGACGGCTGTTTTTATCGCATTTGTTTTAAGTCTTCATCAGTAATCGCTCGGTAGGGTTTACAGGGATTGCCGAAGGCAACCACATTGTCGGGGATGTCATGGACAACTACAGAGCCTGCGCCGATGACCACGTTGCTGCCGATGGTAACACCGGGCACTACCACCGTACCGCCCCCGATCCACACATGACTGCCAACTTTGATAGGGCGTGCGTACTCATAGAGCTTGTTACGCAATTCCGGATGGATCGGGTGATGGGCCGTATAGAAACCGCAGCTTGGCCCGATAAACACATAGTCACCGAAGGTGATCTTTCCCGGATCTACGAACACACAGTTGTTGTTGGCGAAGAAGTGATCGCCTACCTCAATATTCCAGCCGAAACCGCAGAAAATATTAGGCTCCACATAGGGATTTACGCCCACTTTTCCGAACAGCTTGCGGATAATCTCTTCTCGGGCTTTCATATCGGAAGGTCGTGTGTGATTATACTCGTAGCACAGATCTGCGCATTGCAGGTGGGATTCTTCACGGCCGGGGAAAGTGGTATCATACATCAGGCCGGCCTGACATTTTTCAAATTCCGTCATAACAATCTCTCCAATAAAAAGAAGATAGGGGTCGGATTTGCCGACCCCTATGGTTATATTTTTTGAGTATTTCAGCAACCTGGATCCAGGTGTGAAACAGTCTGGCTTAGAACAGAATCTCGGGGCAGATCTCGGGGATCTCGGGGCTCAGGATCTCGTAGCCGCCTTCCTTGACAGCGATACCCTTCTCCCAACGGACACCGAAGGTGTCGGCGGAAATGTAGGTATCCACCTGATAGGTCATGTTCTCCTTCAGGTAGTACTGAGAGCTGGTCTCGCACCAGGGAGCTTCCACTTCAATGATACCGGTGCCGTGCAGAGGACCGTAAACGAAATTCTTCTCGTAGCCGTGGTCGACGAAGTACTTGTAGAAGTCCTTAGCGATATCAGCTGCGAAAACGCCGGCCTTGACCTGCTTCTCGGTCCAAGCGTGAGCCTCGCGGCAGAACTGCACGATATCACGGCGCTGGCCTTCCAGCTTACCCAGACAGATGGGGTAGCCGATGGCGGCGGAGTAGCCGTCGATCTTGGCGGACAGGTCGAGCTGAACGATGTCGCCCTTCTGGAACTCACGGTAGGAAGAACGGGAGATAGCGTGACGGGTGGAAGCCTCGGAGAAGACGTACATGGGCAGGCCTTCGTACTCGGCGCCGTGTTCATAAACTGCCTTCTGGGCAACACCGACCATCTGCAGCTCGGTCATGCCGGGACGGATGGCCTTGATAACTTCTTCGGTAGCGATATTGGCAATGCGGTAGCCTTCGCGCAGGCAGGCCAGCTCGTTCTCGGATTTAATGGAACGCAGCTCCACCATGACCTTGCCGGCGTCAATCAGCTCAGCCTCGGGGAAGGCTTCGCGGATGGCGTTGTAGATGGTGACGGAGGTATCCAGGAAGGAGGCAACACCAATGCGGATCTTCTTGCCGGTAACGCCGATGTACTTAAATACGTCATCAAAGGTATCGGGCTTCAGTTCGGGGTAGGCGGGGTCGGCGCCTTCACGGTAAGCAGTCAGTACGAAGGTCTTGTCCAGCTTGTTGCGGTCTGCACCGAAGATGGCGGACTCAGGGCCGACCATCAGAGCGGCGCGGCCGTCAGCGGAGATCGCAACACCGCTGCGCTCGAACAGAGGCCAGAAGCCGGAAAAGTAACGGGGGTTGGCGTAGTCAGCCTCGTTGCCGTTGACGATCAGGGCGTCCAGACCCTCGCGGCGCAGGATCGCAGCAGCGCGCTGCACTCTTTCCTTGTACTCATAATCGGGAATACATACTCTTGCCATAATAATGTCCTCCTAAAAAATTATATGTATTTGTTATTCACAGTAACCGGGGGTAGTGTAGAAGTTGACCTCTCTGGGTTCTGCGCGGCCGTACTGAGCCACAATAGGAACGTTGCTTTCCAGCATGATTGCGTACTGCTCACCGAATGCGGCGGTGTGGCAGCCGAAATCACATTCCCGGTTGGTACGCAGGCAGCGTACACGCATTGCACCCACCTCTGCCATAAAGCTGACAGGCTCCTTCTCCTCATAGATCAGGGTGAACTTGACCTGCGCAGTTTCGTCAGAAACATTGGTGATAATGACGGATTCATGGCCGGGGATCAGGTTTACACCCTCGGGGGGGAGTTCTGCGTCCGGGAAGATCCAGACTTTTTTGCCGTAAGCCATTGGGTATTCCTCCTTTTAATTTTAATTTACTATTATGATAAACCATTCTTTTTCGTTTGTATAGGTATATTCGTTCGGAACATTGTAAATTGGTTCGGAAATTTAAAAGAAATTATAAAATATTTTCCTTTTTATAGGAATTAAACAAGTGCCTGAAGGATTTGCTGATTGTAAAAAACCAGCTGTGCAAAATTAACAATTTTTACACAAGGGAAAACATTGTAAATTCGTTCACGAACGTAAAGATATTGCATGTTGTGTTTTGCTGTGGTATTCTAGAAAAAAGGAGGAATGAGATATGCTGCAGATGAATGCCAGAAGCTTATATGGTGTGTTGCAGGATTTCTATGTTCTGACGAATCTTCGTGTGGGCCTGTTGGATGCGGAATTTCGGGAGATTATGGCATATCCTGAAGAATACGGAGGTTTTTGCGCTTTGCTGCGGCAGGATCCGGAAGGGGATGCCCGCTGCCGTGTCAGCGATAAGGAAGCATGCATGAAGTGTTCTAAGACCAAATCGCCGATATGCTATACCTGTCACGCGGGGCTGACAGAGATGCTTGTGCCGATTTCAGATAAGCACGGGATCCTTGCCTATGTTGCCTTTGGACAGATCGTTCCCAAGGAAAGCTATAATGCCGCAAAAAACAGAATCAAAAAGCGCTATCCTCAGTTTGTGGAAGCCATTGAGGCGATTCCGGCAAAGTCTGCTCAGGAACTCCGGGCAGCGGCTACTGTTTTGCAGGCCATCACAGCTTATGTGATGACTAACCGCTGGATTACCCCCGGCAAGACGGAGTTTATTGAGCAGTTGGATGAATATATCAAGGCCCATTTGAGCAGAAGCATCACAATTGAAGAGATCTGTGCTGTATTCTGTATCAGCCGTACCCGATTGTACGAAATCTGTATGGATTATCTGGGCTGCCCGTTATCGGAATATATTCGCAGACAGCGGATCAATCATGCGCAGACCTTGCTGCGTAAGGCAGATAAATCCGTAACGGACATTGCCTGTGAACTGGGATTTACGGACTATAATCATTTTTCCAGAGTTTTCAAAAAGCAGACCGGCTGTTCTGCCAGAGAGTTTAGAAGAATGGCTATAGAGAAGGAAACTGAGGAGCAGTCGCAGAATTAACAGTATGATAAATGTAAGCACCGCTACTGAAAACAGTAGTATGCAACACAGGAGGAAATTTTCATGAGATCGGATACCCATTATTCACCTACAGAAAACGGATACGCTATCAGCGGCAGCAATGAGATATTTAACAGAATGCTCTACGGCTCCCACAAGAATGATGATAAGACTGAGCGCTTCTTTACCTTTGCCGGTGATACTCCGATTTTTATGGGCGCAGTTTGCGACTGGATCGTCAGCAATGTTTCTCTACAGGAAAAGAGAGGCGTTCTGGCCAGTGGTCTGGTCATCACTCCCGGCCAGCGTCATCAGTTCTATTACTCCGAGGATATCGACCAGACTTCCCGCTGGTTCCATAATTCTGAGGATGTCCGTGCAGAGTTTAAGAACGGCTGGATGGAGTATGAGCTTTCCCAGATCTCTTCCTGGTTCCCGGATGTACGTGTAAAGATGGAAGCCTATCCGCTGCTGCCCGATGACGGCTATCTGGTACATTATCGTATCACCACCGACCAGCGCGTGCATTTCACTGCCGGTTTCGGCGGTATGACTGGCCCTCAGGGCCGCAATGAGTACTTTGGAGAGCCCCGCCGCAACTTTACCGCAAGCGATGCTGCCGGTAATACCGTTACGATCGGCAAAAACCGGGCTTGCATTGCCCATCCCAACGGCAAGACCATGCGAGTTGCTACCAGCTTCAATGCTGACTTCAGCTTGGGTTCTGCTGCGGCTATGGCGGATATCTATCCCAGCACATTCTTGGGCAATGAACCGGAAAATGAGGACGATCAAGTCGTCAAGATCTGTTCTGTCATTGAACCCGGACAGACTTTGGACGGTTACATTATCGCTATTCATAACGAGGATGATGCTACCCTTGACAAGTGGCTGGCAATGAAGGATCCCGTCACCTACATCAAGCAGCAGATCTACGCCAAGTTCTCCTGTATCGATGTGGCAACCCCGGAAAGACCCTTGGATTTGACCATTACTCCCACTGTGCTTGCTATGGATGCCTCCTGGCACAAGGATTCTTTCCATCACGGCGCAGTTTCCTACCATGCACCGTTCCTGGGCTGGAGAAACTGGTACGCTCCCACGGTTTTGGGCTGGGGGGACAGAGTGGCCAAGACTATGGAGATGTGGCTGAGCCATATCACAAAGGGTGATGTGAGTAAGGAACGGGTCTGGTATGACGACGAACCGATCCCTGCTGGAAAGAACAGATTTGACAAACGTTTCCACAAGCAGGAGAATCCTGTAGGCAGATTGCCTGCGTTCTTCAATTCCAAGTTGCAACCTTGCTACGGCCCCTATAACATGCAGGAATGCGCCCTCGACATGATGCTCTACTACATTGAGTGGACGGGCGATATGGAAACTGCTGAAAAGTATTTTGATGATATGTGCTCCATGGCAGAGTGGGAGAGAAGAACCTTTGATCCTGACGATGATGGCCTGTATCAGAATGTACTGAACACCTGGATCTCCGACGGACATAACTACAACGGTGCCGGCTGTGCCCAGTCTACCGCTTATAACTACCGGGCCAATCTGGTGCTGTCCAAGATTGCAAAGAAGATTGGCCGGGACGGCAGCTTCTTTGAAAAGCAGGCTGAAAAGATCCGCAAGGCTCTGAACGAAAAGCTGTGGATCGCCAATAAGGGCGTGATCGCAGAATCCCTCGATACGATCGGCAACTGCATGCTTCACCCTGCTGTAGAGCTGGCTTCTGTTTACCACGTGATTGATTCCGACATGATCGATGATTTCCGGGCCTACATGACTCTGCGGAATACAGAAAACAGCCTGAAGAGCATCACAACACCCGGTTCTGACGGCAGACTGTGCTATTCTTCTGCCTGGCTGCCCAAGCAGTATTCCAACTGCGGTATTTTCCCGGCGGAAAATGCCCATCTGGCCCTTACATACTTTAAGATCGGTATGAAAGAAGAGGGCAAGAAGATTCTGGACGGCATTGCCGACTGCTACTTTAACGGTAAGTATCCCGGCCTGGCAGCCCATATTCAGTCTGCAAGATGCTCTTCCGACTTCGGTGACATTGACTTCTCTGATGTTTCCAGCACCTATCTGCGTCTGGTGGTGGAGGGACTGTTCGGTATCCGGATCAATCATCTGGATAACTGTGTGAACATTGCCCCCGGCTTCCCGGATGAGTGGGAGCACGCAAGCCTGTCCCTGAAGGATATCGGCCTGTACTACACCAGAAGAGGCAATCAGGAAATTTTCAATATCCATTGCGACAAGACCGAAACCAAGCGCATCCGTATCCCCATGCGTTCGGCGGATCTGGAAACCGTGCTGTTGGACGGCCAGCCTGTGGATTACAAGATCGTATCCGCTCCCAACAATAGCTTTGTTATTGTGGAAACCGACAAGGTGGGCAGATTCCAGCTGCGCATTACCCACGGTTACAGCCCCATTCCCGCTGTGGCTGCTGCAAAGACGGTGCTGGCGGGCAATAAGGTTGTCTTTAAACTGAAGGACGCTGATATTGCCGAGGTGTTTGACGTTTCCGAGACTCTTGATGACATCACCGTTGTGGGCAACAAGGTCTATGCAAAGACAAAGGATGTTGCCGGTAACCATACGCTGTTCCTGCGGGCCGTATCAGGGGAGTATAACGCTTGGCTGGCTGCGGACTATGTAATCGAGAATGAAGATGTGATCCTTGAGCCACTGGAGGAAAAGCCCTTTGAAACTGTGGATATCAGCAAGTTCTTCAACTGCAATTTGAATGAGCTGCACAATCAGGCATATATCCATCCCAGACCCAAGGGCTTCTCTATGGGCCTGTTCCAGAATGCCCGTTACTCCCATAACTGGAACCAGTTCGGCCGTCATGTGGTGTATGCGGACGATACGTTCTTCCGGACTTCCGGCGGTACGGTGACTTCTCCTTCCGGCATACCCTTCGCAACACCTGCCGAAAATGAGAATCTGGCCTGTGTATCCATCTACGAGCGATTCCCAACAAGCATTACTGTGCCGCTGAGCGGCAAGGGACAGGAACTCGCGGTCCTTTTTATTGCAAGCACCTACTGCATGCAGTCCTATGTGGAGAATGTCCGCATGACGGTTACCTATAAGGACGGTACATCCTCCGATACCTCCCTTGTGTACCCTATGGATATCGACGACTGGCTGACTTCCGCGCTGACTACCCAGTCTGAAATCTTCTACTTTAATAATTTCAACCACGCCACTGTTAAGCGTATCCGCTTGGACCCCACAAAGGAACTGGCAGGCATCAAGATCGAAGCCATTGCCAACGAGGTGGTTCTGGGCGTTGCCGGTATCAGCGTAAGCAGATAACTCCAATTAACAAACGGAAAGAGCCGCAGCAAACCAAGTTTGCTGCGGCTCTGGCTTTAATAATAGAGTTGTCGAATTATGGATTCGCATTGGACAGCGGTCATACCGCATTGAATCTGGGGATGATACAAAAGCTTCAGAATCAGAATATCCATTTCGGAAAGCTCTAAAATTTCAGAGCCGTACTGGTAGACGATGCTGTCCTCCCGCAGGACTGTATCCTGAATGGGGCCAAGACCGTTATAAATCTCCTCGGCAATGACAGAATTGCGCACCTGCTGGTCAAGATCTGTACGGATACAGATGATGGCATTCGTGATCTGCTGGATATCGTTATACCAATAAGTAACGGCACCGTCCAAGTCCTCCTGCGCGGAAAAAGCCATCCTGTCGTGCATTTCTTCCGTGGGGCAGAAATAGATCGGAAGCAGGGCATCGGAAGGTTCCTGGGCGGCGATCATGCCGGGGAAGTGGTCAATGGCATTGAGTTGGGCAACCAGATCGTTCAGAACACGCAGATCCTCGTCAGTAGGATTGCCGTGAACATAATAGGTAATGGGAGCTACCCATTTTTGCACCAGCTCCGGTGTGCCGGTTTCCACATACTCTGCATCCAGACAAACCTCGTTAAAGTAGAGAATTACATCTTCCACCGGTACATTCTCAAGATAGAGGGGACTGTGCATAGGCTTTGTTTCCGGAATCGTGGTTTCCGGCGGCGATGTAGTCACCGGCGGTAAAGTGGTTGCCGGAGGCATAGTCGTTTCCGGCGGAGGAAGTGTTTCTGTGACGGTTGACGGCGGATAAGTAAGTGTCTGACTTGCTGTGGGAGCTGAGGGGGATTGATCTTTAACTTTCGTCACGGTTAAAATCAGCGCGAGGACCAACAGAAGCAGTAAAATAACTGCCAATATGCGTACGACTGCTTTCAAGTACATCGCCCCTTTCATGCTGTTAGAGTATTACGCCTGCCGGAGAAAGTCAAGTGAAACTGTTGACAATTCTACTCTAATGTGTTAGACTAATTGTGCAATCTAATGCATTAGAGCGGAGGGCGATACTGTGGAAACACCAAAGGTATATGAAAGCGAATACCGGTTCTGCCTGATTCTGTGGGAGAATGAGCCGGTTAGAAGCAAGGAACTGGTACAGCTGTGCCAGCAGCAGCTTGGCTGGAAGCCTACAACTACCTACACAGTCATTAAGCGGCTCAGTGAGCGTGGCGTTTTGGTCAATGAGAATACAGTAGTCCGGTCGCTGGTTTCTAAAGATCAGGTGCAGGCTGCCCAGATCGATGAGCTGGTTGAAAAAACCTTTGAGGGTTCTCTGCCTGCGTTTGTGGCTGCCTTTTCCCAGAGAAAACGGCTTTCCGAGGCGGAGATCAATGCGGTGCAGAATATGATCGACCGGTTCAGAAGGGAGCAGCGTCATGACTGATTTGTTTTTAGAGATACTGAATTTGAGCATATCCGCCGGGTGGCTTGTACTGGCGGTGCTGGTGCTGCGGCTGGTTTCGAAGAAAGCACCCAAATGGGTCAATGTGCTGCTGTGGGCCATTGTGGCGGTGCGGCTGGTGCTGCCGGTGACACTGGAAAGTGAAGTCAGCCTGATTCCCAGCAGTCAGACTGTCAGCCCTGAAATCATGATGACCGCAAAACCTACCGTTGACACCGGTGTTCCGGTTATTAATGATGTGGTCAATCCGGTCATCAGCCAGTCCTTTGCGCCCCAGCCCCTTGCATCTGCAAATCCATTGCAGATTTTGCTGCCGGTGGCGGCCAACTTGTGGATATTGGGCATTATCCTCATGCTGCTGTATACGCTGTTTACCTATCTGCGCTTGCGTTTCAAGGCAAGAACCGCTGTGCGTGTTCGGGATAACATTTACCAAACCGAAAAAATAGCATCTCCTTTTGTGCTGGGAATTATAAAACCCCGTATCTATCTCCCTTTTACTATGGGACAGCAGGATATGGACTATGTGATTGCCCATGAAAATGCCCACATTCGCAGGAAAGACCACTGGTGGAAACCGCTGGGCTTTTTAATACTGGCGGTGTACTGGTTCAATCCGCTGCTGTGGGTGGCTTACATTCTGCTGTGTCGGGATATTGAACTTGCCTGCGATGAAAAGGTGGTAAAAAAGCTGGAAACAGAGCAGCGGGCTGACTATTCTCAAGCCCTGCTCAACAGCAGCGTGAATAGAAAAATGATTGCCGCCTGCCCACTGGCCTTTGGTGAGGTCGGCGTGAAGGCGCGTGTGAAGTCTGTGCTGAACTATAAGAAATCGGCTTTCTGGATCATTCTAGTGTCGATAGTTTTGTGTATCGTTGTTGCGGTGTGTTTCCTGACGGATCCTCTGCAGCATCAATATATGCTGGGCATTAAGGTGACGACTGATCCGCTTGATGGGGATGCCCTCCATGTAAATTGGAGCTTTTATGAATTGAATACCACCGACTGGTTTCATTTACCCAGAGGAACCAGCGTTCGAATTCTGGAAGCCAATGAGAATTCTGCGCTGATTGAGCTGGAGGAAGAGACCGGAGAACAGACTATCCAAATTAGCGTGGAGTCCGGTAAGCCGCAGGAAACGACATTTACAGTGCTGGAATCCAACTATAAAAGAACCTATCTGTTTTTTGTAGAGCGGATTCAAGGAGAAATCCACCAAGGGAAAGTAACCCATTGGTTTGGAGATTCCTACAATCTTTTTGAAGGATACCATGAAGCAGAAATGACGACACTGCCGGGTAAAACGGGCGTGACAATTCAGATCGATAATGAGAATGATGCACTGGTAGTGGTAGATCACGGAGAAACAAAGACGGTTGCTTTGCCGGTAAGCCTGCCATGGGGCACAAGCAGTGCCTATTTTTGCGACATTTCCGGTGATAAGGTTCCTGAATTATGCATGAATGTTGGTCGCGGAAGCGGTATTGTTGATAACATAATTATCGTGTATGACCATGCGGAAGGCATGGTATACACTATGGAAAACCGTTTTGAACACAATTACTATCTGTCAGTTGAAAATGAGGAACTGATCGTTACCCAGTATGATGAAGATTTGGAACTGGCGCAGGTAAAAGGTCCCCTGAAACTGATGAAAGTGCTTGAGAATAGGGAAGCGGCGTTGGCCATTCACCCGGCCCAGTATCTGCATGACCCTCAATTCGCTTCCGGTGAGGAACGGCTCCCGGTGGGCGATTATGTGCTTGGAGAACTGATTTCCGGCAAACCGGACGGCGCTGCCGATTATGATGCAAACAGAGTGAAGCGGTTTGGTGTAAGGGAAGAAAGCATTGTGCTGGATAAAGTTGATGGTCAATCTGAATACAAGCAGCAATGGGGCTGGATCAATACTTCACAGGCCGGAAAAAGGCTGATGTTTTTAAAGGATTCGGAATTTTATCAGCAGGCAGTAAAGAAAGGTTACCTGTATCAGAATGTGGACAGAGCATATCATTTGTTTAAAGACGGCGATAAGCTGTACATGGGATTCCAGTATGTTGACTATGTAGATAAGCAGTACAAATTAAATGTTTATGAATTCCTACCTGCACCGCCGGAACCGGTTACGCTGGCACAGACTCACCATCTTTACATAATGACACAACACCAACAGACGGAAAATGGAACTGTGCAGATTCGTGATATGCAGAAAACGGAATCTATTGCCTTGCATACATTTAACTCACTGAATGTGCATATTTCGGAAATAACAGCAGATTCTGTAAAGCTGGTCTTTGATAAGAATGTGAACTGTGACGGAAAGTCGGTAGATCATATACTGCTAAAGCCCGGAAATAGGGTGACTGTAACGCACCCGGAAACAGAATACCGGTTATATACATTCTATTTAGAAGAAAAATCGAGGGTGAGCACACCGGGCGAAGCAATGGTATGGCTGCAACTTGGATATGACACTACAGAACAGGCCCAAATAACGATTCCGCAGCTACCCGGTGTGTTTTTTGAGCTAGATTCCAGTTGGGGTGGTAATGGCTTTTTTGTTACGGATGGTTCCCGAACCAGAGCAGTTCTTGATGATCGTTCTGTTTTCGGCTATGTTAGAAATGCTTATTTTTGTGATCTGACCGGTGATGGGATTCCGGAGCTTTGTACCACATTCAGCAGAGGTAGTGGAATAGTGGATGAACTTCTCGTCGTGTATGATTATACCGGGGAGAATCTGTACACGATGCAGGACCGAATGGTTACAGATTACAGATTAAGGGAATCGGATGGGATACTGATGGTTGACCAGTTAGACAATTCTGATTCTAAGCAGCTTGCATCCGGACAGCTTAGGATGGTTAAAAGTTCACAGGACGGAGAATGGATGCTTGCTCTTTTAGTTGAGTAACCAAATGTTTTTAAACAGCAAGAGGCTCCCTCGTTAGAGGGAGTCTCTTGCTACTTAGTATTACAGTACTTCATCCAGTATGCCTAAATCCCAGAATAGGCGGGACAGGACATATTTATCCCGGATATCCTTTGTGACCTTAAATATCATGGGCAGGCTGCTTTCGGAAATGCCGAGGGCATCCAGTGTTTTGGGTGCGTCAATGGTGTCCAGCAGCATTTCCAGCTGGGCAGAGGAGGGAAGTTCTTCATGAATGATTTCCAGAATCCTGTCCCAGTTGTCTAAGATGATCTCCAAGCGCTGGTTGTGTTTCCGAATGTCGTATTTACCTTCTTTAGCTTCCAAAGTAATCATGCTCTCCGCGCCTTTGCCAAGAAGTCCGCGCAGCTGCTCAGCCCATGCGGAATAGTCAAACTGCTGGGCATAATTAAGGGCTATTTCCTTGTCCGGCATGACAGTTTGCAGTTTTTCATACAGTTTTGCGGCTATCAGCGTACCGATGGCGCACTGGATGCCATGCAGGTCTGCAGGTGTACCGAATTCCACAGAGCGCATATCCAGCACATGGGAAATGTAGTGCTCCACACCGGAGGCGGGGCGGGACAGACCAGCGTAATTCATGGCAACGCCGCCGATGACCAAGCCCTCAAATACTGCCTGCACAGCGGCAGGATCCCGGTTTAACAGGCCTTGTGCGTGATCGGTGCAGCGCTTTAAAGCGCCGCGGATTAAATCCGCGATCTCTTCGCAGTAATATTCGCCGGTGATAAGATTGGCGATGCGCCACTCGCAAATGCTCACATACTTTGCAATCATATCGCCCAGACCGGATTTCATCATATGCAGCGGTGCCTTGCACAGAATATCCGTATCGCCAATGATTACATCGGCACTGCGGCTGGGCAGGGAGATCTTCAATCCATCCCGGGTCATGGAGGAGGAGGCTGAAGCGTAGCCGTCCATAGAGGGGGCTGTGCCTACGATGATATAGGGCTTGCCGGAAGTGTTGCTGAGAATTTTGCCAATATCGTTGATCACGCCGGAACCGACGCCGATAATCATGTCGCAGCTAGTGTCAAAATGCATGACGGCAGAGCCTACGCTGTGTTCATCCGGTTCTACGGTTTTACTTTGAAAGCTGTAACCTGAATGAGCGATACCGTTTGCGGTCAAAATGTCGCAAACCTGCATGCCGGCTGCGGCGTATGTATTCTTATCGGATAGAACAAAAGGCTTTTTTGAGCCGAATTTTGCCAGAACTTCCGGCAGTTGTGTTACTGCACCGCTGCCGATAATCAGTTTAGCTTGAAAGCTGTGGACTTTTCCACAGCTGCACAGCCGCCCGTTCATAGCATTCATTTTTTCGATACTCATGTAATCATCTCCTTGCACCCAATTATACAGCATAACTGCCCAATGGGCAAGAAAAAATCCCGAAGCACAAGGCTTCGGGATTTGTAAATTACAGGATACCCAGTACCACGCTGTACACAGCAAACAGGACGATGGTTACCAGCGTTAAGGCGGACAGGGCAGAGGAGATCTGCACTCGCTCATTGGGTTCGTCAGCGAACACCGGGATCACGTAGGGGGGAGGCAGCATGACCATCAGAATGGCGGCTCCTTCAAAGATCATGCCGTTCAGTACCGTCCGGTTCAGCAGGAGCATAATGGCAACGATGATCGCCATCACAACCAGTCGCATTGCGATAAGACCTGCGGTTTGCTTCCAGCGGATCTCCTTAATGACCAGATCATAGCCCACAGTCAGCAGGATAATCATACCGGTGGGAGCGGACAGGAAGCTGCAGACGGAATCCAGAATATTGCCAAGTTCCTTAACTTGATACAGACCGGTCGCACCAAGAATCACACCGGCAAATACCGCCCACAGAATGGGGGAGGTGACCATATCCTTGAGAATTGCCTTAAAGTCCGTCTTGCCGGACAGCAGAATCTTAAAGAGCGTGAACACAAACAGTGTCTGGCCCAGATCCAGAACAGCAAACTTGGATGCGCTTTCCTGGGGGAACAGCAGCGCAAACAGGGCATAGCCCAGCATACCGGCCTCGAAACCGGAGGCGAGAAAAGGTGCCAGCTTACCGTTAAACCGGAACAGCCTAATAATAAGGAAGCCCAAGCCTAATGCCACACAGCACAGGATAAACACCATAGCTGGCAGAATCAGCGTCGCGGAAGAGTACTCGGCAGATGCAAATGCATTCAGCAGCACAAAGGGCAGGGTGATGTTGATGACTACGTGTTTCATAGCATCAATACTGTCCCGGCTTAATGTGCCTTTCTTTCTGGCATGCATACCAAAGCCCAGTGCCAGAAAAACCGGCAGGGCGGTCTGGATGATCGTGATGATCTTATCCATAGTTCTTACTTAATAACACCCTTCTGCAGGATGATATTGGCGTAAATAGCGGTCTCACCGGACTGCAGGATGCAGTAGCAGTCCTTGGCTTCATCATAGAAATCAAAGCGGTCAATGTTGCCGACGGCTTCCGCACCGCGGCTGTCGTGCTTGGCGATGATTTCTTTATATGTATCCCAAACAGGAATGACAAGGTCCTTGTCGCAATCCATCTTTTCCATCAGAATGGCGGGTTTTTCCACGTAAGTGTCCAGCGGGAATACCTGCAGGATGGCGTCCAGCAGTTCGGGAACACCGTGACCGTCTGCTCTGAGGAAGATGGCGTTCTTAGCCTTGGCCATGGATGCGCCGGGGAAGTTGCCGTCACCGATGCAGATGCGATCACTGTGACCCATTTCGCTCAGAACCTTCAGCAGTTCGGGGGAGAGGATGGAAGGAATATTTTTCAGCATATTGGTTTACCTCCTGAATATTGACTTTTTTGTGGGTTTGACTTATGATGGTGAAAAACTTCAAAAGGAGAAGCTTTATGAATTTTGCAGAAGCGGTTGCTAAATTTTCCCGGATTGCCGAAGAAAAGGGACTGGTCAACAGTTTTGAGGGAAATCTTTCCATGATCGACCGGCAGACCGGCAATATTTACATTACACCCTCTCACAAGATGAAGAGCCTGCTGACACCGGAGCAGATCTGCGTGGTTGCTCCTTCCGGTGAGCAGATCGGCGGCACAGGCAAGAAGTCCTCGGAGTTTTTTCTCCATGAGGCGGCCTATCAGACCCGGAAGGATATCGGCGCGGTATTCCACTGCCATCCGCCGTATCTGACGGCTTATGCCATTGCTTACAAGGACTTTGAAACACCGGAAGATACATTCCTGCACCAGATCTTCGGCACGATCAAGTGCCTGCCTTTCGGCGAACACGGAACCCATGCTATCCACAAGGGAATCGAAGAGGCCTTGGACGGCAGACCGGTGGCCCTTTTGGGCGGTCACGGGGTCGTTTGCGTAGGTGAGGATCTGGAGGATGCCATCGGCACTTTGGAAGCAGCCGAAAACTTTGCAAGAACTGTGGCTCTCAAAAAAGATTTGTTGTAATCTCCAAAAAGTGGCGGTCAAAACACCTCGACTTTTTTAGTTGGGTTAATTACTTGTACATGGGGCCGTAGGTAGCGCAGGCGCGGTAGTCCTGGCCTTCCTTGTCCATGCCGAATGCGTTCCAGCAAGCGGGACGGTAGATCTGATCCTCGGGAACGTTGTGCATGCAAACGGGGATGCGCAGCATGGAGCACATGGTGATCAGGTCGGCACCGATGTGGCCGTAGGAGATGGCACCGTGGTTAGCGCCCCAGTTCATCATGACCTCGTAAGCGGTCTTAAAGGGGGAGCCTTCCTTGCCGTCGCAGCGGGGTGCAAACCAGGTGCAGGGCCAGGTGGGGTTGGTGCGCTCCATCAGAGTGTCGGAAACCTGATCGGGCAGGTTAACGGTCCAGCCTTCGGCGATCTGCAGCACGGGGCCCAGACCCTTAACCAGATTCAGACGGATCATGGTGCAGGGCATTTCGGCCTTGGTGGTGTAGTGGCTGGAGTATCCGCCGCCACGGAAGTTGTCAAAGCCGGCCTCGCACCATACGGTAGCGTCGGGCATCTTCTTGATGTCTTCCTCGGTGACTTCCCACCACTTCTTCATGATGGCGTTGCCGTTTTCATCGGTGCAGACACCGGAAGCGTCCAGACAGGCGGCACCGGAGTTCAGCAGGTGGATGATACCGTTAGACTCTGCAGCCTTGCCCTCCAGCTTGTAGCCGGTAACACGCTCGGTAGCCTCGCCGGACCAGTAAGTACGGACGTCAGCGAAGATCTGTGCCCGGTGGGTCAGCAGACGCATCATCAGCATGCCCATGCCGTTGAGAATGTCGTTTTCGGTAGCCAGAGTGTAGGGCTCACGGGCGCCTTCGTAGTCGAAGGTGGAACTGAGCAGTGCCTCGGGGTAGTCACAGTTGGGCCAATGGTCGGTCCACTGACGCTGACCTTGGAAGCCACCGGCGATGGCATTGTGGCCAACCTTCTCTTCCTCAAACTGGTCGGGCAGATTCTTATTGCCGGCCATCAGGTCCTTAATGATGCAGTACATCTTGACGGTGAACTCCCACTGCTTTTCCTTCTCTTCAGCAGTGAACTTAATGCGGCGCTCTTCGCCCAGGAAGTTGACGGACTCGGGGTTGTCGTCCCGGCCTTCCTTGCAGTGCTCCTTGGTCCAAGCCAGAGCCTTCTGGAACTCTTCCTCGTTGTAGATGCCTTCTTCCATACGGCG
>JAZNPV010000163.1:0-19581 GCA_045589835.1 Faecousia sp. | reverse complement strand
GGTACATTTATTGTAAAAGATTTTGTCTCTATGCTCAACTGTTTTCTATGAAAATGGGGCCAGGCTCATCGCCTGACCCCAACATTTATTATAGAACCTATAAAAAATGAACCGCATAGCGGTTCATTTTTTATGGACATTATAACTTAGCGTTACCGAATCCCGCAGAACAGATCCGTCGATATACACAGCATAATCCAGTATTTTCTTAAAACCACAAGCTTTATGGACAGCAAGTGACGCTGCGTTTGACCTATTGACATGAGAATATACGCTAACACTTCCCTGTTCGGACAGCCAATCCAAAACACCGCTTACCAACATGGTCGCGTAGCCCTTTCCCCGCTCATCAGGCGCTGTTTCCAGCGCTTCCAGCAAATGCCCATCTTTATACGGCTCCATGCGCAAAGCAGCCCTGTAAGCGCCGTCAGACTCCCAGACAGCATAAAACGCTTTCGGATCGCGGAAAAAGTATTCCCGCAGATAAGTATAAAAATCCTGCTCTGATTCCAATAGGCTCTTATTTGCTTCAAAATTGCTTTGGGCATATACATCCATAAGCTGCCTAAAATGTAATTCTTTTAATGAATGCGCAATGATAAGCATTTTTCTCACCTCAAGGATTTATAACAGAAATGCATCCCAATCCACCATAATTCAATATCACGCATGGATATTAACAGAAATATACAGCAAGTTATTCACACTCTCCACAGACTTTTCCACAGACTTAATCGGTTAAATATAACGGAATTATCCAAAATTCGGCAATACATCCTATAAATCAGCAGTATTTGCTGTTGATAAATTCCGCATTGATATATCTCTCATCGAACATATATCAAAATCACTGTATATTAGAAATTTAGAAAAATGCAGGAGAAGTCGTGTTCTCCTGCATTTCAATTATAGTGCTTCTCCAAGGATCGATTTTGTTGCGTAGGCATTCAGCTCCATACCGGCGCAATTGCCGGCAAGGAACTCATAATAAGCCTGCGCACCAATCATAGCAGCGTTATCGCCACACAGGGAAAGAGGCGGCATATAGACCTGCGCACCCAGTTTTTTCGCTGCGGTCAGTATATCTGCACGGATCCGGGAATTGGCAGCAACACCGCCGGCAACAGCCAGTTTTTTATATCCGGTTTGTTCCATAGCCGTTACCACTCTGGGGATCAGCGTGTCAGATACCGCAGCACAGAAGGAGGCACACAGGCTGTTAATATCCAGTCCCTCCCCCACCTGCTCCGCATGGTGGATCAGATTCAACGCCGCTGTCTTTAAGCCGGAGAAACTCATATCAAGAGGATTCTGCCCGGGCTTGGAACGGGGCAGTAAATATTTGGTATCATGGCCTAAAGCCGCTGCCTTATCCAGCGCAGCACCGCCGGGATAGGGCATTCCCAGCACACGGGCCACTTTATCGAAGCATTCCCCTGCTGCATCATCCAGCGTTGTGCCTAAAATCTCCATTTGGGTATAATCCTGTACATCCACAATCATGGTATGTCCGCCGGAAACGACCAGACACAAAAACGGAGGTTCCAACTCCGGATATGCCAGATAGTTGGCAGCAATGTGGCCCCGGATATGGTGTACCGGGATCAGGGGCTTGTCCAAAGCCATAGCCGCTGCTTTTGCAAAATTCACACCTACCAGCACTGCTCCGATCAGCCCCGGTGCATACGTTACAGCAACCGCGTCAATGTCCTGCCGTGCTACATTTGCTTCTGTTAAAGCCTGATCTGCCAGAGCGTAAATGGCCTCGATGTGCTTGCGGGAGGCAATTTCAGGTACCACGCCGCCGTATACACGGTGCAGATCCACCTGCGAGGCAATACAGTCGGTCAAAACAGTTCTGCCATCTCTGACGATGGCAACTGCGGTTTCATCGCAGGATGATTCTACTGCCAGAATATTCAAGCCTCCCACTCCTTTCTCAAAATCAAAGCGTCTTCCTTGGGATTGTGATAGTAGTTGGGTCTGCGGCCCACAGGTGCAAATCCCAGTTTCTCATATAAACTGATAGCCGGCGTGTTGGATGCGCGCACTTCAAGGGTCAGGCAGGTAACTTGATTTTGCTGCAGCCGTGCAATCAGCTCATTTACCAGAGCTTGCGCAATGCCCTTCTGCCGGTAATCCGGTGCAACTGCCAGATTCATCATATCTGCCCAGCCCAAAACAGACTGGGAACCCACATAACCAACCAGCTTTTCTCCATCCATGGCAACAATCCAAAGTGACAGCTTATTTTCCAGTTCCGATGCAATCGACTTAACGCTCCATGGGTCGGAAAAGCACAGCTTTTCCAGTTCCGCAATTTTCTCCACATGGGAGCTGTCCATTAACTGTAATTGAATCATTTTGCATCAAACCAGCTCTTTCCCCACTTGGCTTCCGCCACAAGCGGTACACTAAGATCTGCCACTTTCTGCATTTGCTGGCCAATCAACATCGCAACTTGCGGTGCGATTTCTTCCGGACATTCCACGATCAGTTCGTCGTGTACCTGCAGCAGCATTTTTGCCTGTGGATACTGCTCAGCAAGGGCTTTATCAACTTGGATCATGGCCAACTTAATGAGATCAGCTGCAGTGCCTTGGATGGGCGTGTTCAACGCAATTCGTTCCGCACCGCTGCGAATATTGAAGTTTGCGCTTTTCAGCTCAGGGATATATCTGCGGCGGCCGTACATGGTTTGAGTATAGCCCTGTTCTCTGGCTGTTACAACCACGTTTTTCATATACGCACGCACACCCTGATATTTATCGAGGTAGCTGTCAATATACGCCTTGGCTTCATACCGGCTGACACCGATATCCTCCGCAAGGGAGAATTCGGAAATGCCGTACACAATACCAAAATTAACAGCCTTTGCATGACGGCGCTGTAAGGAAGTCACATTCTCTGCAGGAACATCAAAAACCTGAGATGCCGTCACTGTATGAATATCCATACCGTCCCGGAATGCCTGCTGCATAACCGGATCCTCCGCAATATGGGCAAGCACACGCAGTTCGATCTGGCTGTAGTCCGCATCAACCAGCACATGGCCGGGCTTGGGGATAAACATCTTGCGAATCTCCGCACCAAGATCCGTCCTTACGGGAATATTCTGCAAATTCGGCTCTGTGGAGGAAAGGCGGCCGGTAGCGGTCACCAGATTCTGAAAGGTGGTGTGAATGCGGCTATCAGAACCAATCACTTTGATCAAACCGTCCGCATAGGTGGATTTGAGCTTGGTCAGCATCCGGTAATCCATGATTGCCGGAATAATGGGATGTTTATTTTTCAGTTTTTCCAGCACATCCGCGTTGGTTGAGTAGCCGGTTTTTGTTTTTTTCATAGCGGGCAAGCCCAGCTTTTCAAACAGCAATTCGCCCAACTGCCTGGTGGAATTGATATTAAATGGGCCATCGGCGTATCCGAATATCATGCTTTCACATGCATCGATCCGCTGGCTGAGCATGGTTCCAAATTGCTCCAGCTGATCCCGGTCAATAGCGATTCCCTCTTGTTCCATGCGGTAAAGCACATCGCAAAGAGGTAATTCAATTTCCCGGTAAAGCCCGGTCATTCCATGCTTTTCCAATTCCGTTTCCAGCAACTGCTGCAAATTCCACAGGCACTGGGCACAGGCTTCCGCATCCTCATCGTCAGCATTGATACCCAGATAGTTGGTTGCCAGTTTTGAGACAGGATAATCGGTCTGAGACGGATTCAGATTATACGAAGCCAATGCGGTATCAAATGCAAACCGGCTTTTCGGAAGTCCCGCTTCCTCCAAAGCATGCCATGTTGTCTTGGCATCATGACAGATACCACCTGTACTGTTTTCCAAAAAGGCAGCCAATCCTTGCAGTTCCATAGGGGTAACGGTATAAACGCCTTCATCCCATGCCACGCTGACCGAACCGTCCGACGCAATATACAGCGCATAACGGTCACACCGATCGGGTAAAACAGATGCCTTGGGCAGCTTGCAGAAAGGCTCGCATGTCTTTGGTACATCCGTAACGGTACCGCGCAGTCCGTACTTATCGATCAGCTTTACAAATTCCAGCTGCACGAAGAGCTTATACAGAGCCTCTCTGTCATAGGGGCGGATGATCGCATCCTTCGGTGCAAAGTCAATGGGTGCATTGGTGCGAATGGTAGCAAGGTCATAGGATAAATAGGCACTATCCCGGCCCGCTTCCAGCTTTTCCCGCAATTTGGGCCGAATGGACGGATCTCCCAGATTCTCGTACACACCATCCAGCGAACCAAACTTCATCAGCAGTTCACCGGCTGTTTTGGGGCCTACACCCGCAACACCGGGAATATTGTCCGATGCATCGCCCATCAAAGATTTTAGATCAATCAGCTTCTCTGGGGCAAAACCGTACTCATCACGAAATTTTTGTTCATCGTATAAGGTAGTATTGGTCTGTCCCGGCTTAGATATCACCAATTTCACACTAACATGGTCATCAATCAGCTGCAAGCTGTCCCGATCTCCGGTTGCGATCACACATTCCCAGTCATTGTTGCCGCAGATTTTTCCAACAGTGCCGATCACATCATCGGCTTCCCAGCCCTGACATTCATAAATCGGAATATTCATAGCCTTCAGCACCTGCTTCATAATAGGCATTTGCTGGGCAAGCTCCTCTGGCATGCCGTGGCGGGTAGCTTTATAGCCATCGTACTTTTCGTGGCGGAAAGTAGGGCCGTGCAAGTCAAATGCCACACAGACAGCCTCCGGCTGCTCTTCCTTTTCCATCCGCTCCAGAATGTTCAGAAAGCCGTAGACTGCATTGGTGTATAACCCCTCACGAGTCGTCAGCGCCCTGACACCGTAAAAGGCACGGTTAATCACACTGTTGCCATCTAAAATCAGCAGTTTCATACTTTTCTCCACTTAGAACCCTGAGGGGTATCAATAATTTCAATGCCTCTTGCCTTCAGCTCATCACGGATTCTGTCAGCCTCCGCAAAATTCTTCGCCTTCTTGGCAGCAGTGCGGGCTTCAACCAGCGCATCGATCTCCGGATCAGCAGATGCAGCAGCCTCTTCCTGCTGCTGTGCCTGCAGCTTTTTGGCAGCCTGCAGCAGGTTCAGGCTCAGCACCTGATCAAAGTCTGTAAGGGCAGCCAGCTTGGTAGCATCGTTGGTTTTCGCCTTCAACACATCGTAAACGGCAGTCACCGCAAGAGAGGTGTTCAGGTCACCGTTCAATGCCCCCACAAAGCGCTCCTTCAGCTTCTCCAGCGCTTCATTGTCCACTTCGCCCTCATTCTTAAAGGTTGCGATCTTGGCGATCAGCTTGTTGTAGGCAACTACAGCGTTGTCCAGATTCTCCCAAGTGAACACCAGATTTTTACGGTAGTGGCTCTGCAGGCAGAAAAGACGGTAGGCCATGGGATCGTAGCCCTTCGTCTCCAGCAAGGACACAGCCAAGAAGTCGCCCTTGGACTTACTCATCTTACCGGATTCGTCGTTTAGATGCATTACGTGGAACCAGTAATTGCACCACTTATGGCCAATATAGCTTTCAGACTGGGCAATCTCATTGGTATGGTGGGGGAACGCATTGTCAATGCCGCCGCAGTGGATATCCAGATCCTCGCCCAGATACTTCATGGAAATACCGGAACACTCAATGTGCCAGCCGGGATACCCCAGGCCCCAGGGAGAATCCCATTTCAGCGCCTGATCTTCAAATTTCGACTTTGTGAACCACAGAACAAAGTCGTTTTTGTTCCGTTTATTGGTGTCCTCTTCCACGCCTTCCCGGACACCGATAGCCAGATCTTCCTCGTCATGATCGTTAAAGACATAATATCTTTCCAGCTTGGAGGTATCAAAATACACATTGCCGCCTGCAACGTAGGCAAACCCCTTCTGAATCAGGCCTTCCACCATCTGAATAAATTCCGGGATGCAGCCGGTGGCAGGCTGGATAATATCCGGCTTTTTGATGTTCAGCTTTTCGCAGTCTGCAAAAAATGCATCGGTGTAGTACTGGGCGATCTCCATAACGGACTTATTCTCCCGCCTGGCACCCTTGAGCATCTTATCCTCACCGGTATCCGCGTCGGATGCCAGATGCCCCACGTCCGTAATGTTCATGACACGCTTCACATTGTAGCCCATGTAGCGCAATGCTTTCTCCAGCACATCCTCCATGATATAGGTACGCAGATTGCCAATGTGCGCAAAGTGGTAAACTGTCGGGCCGCAGGTATACATCTTCACCACATCGGGAGAATTGGGCTGAAACAGTTCTTTCTTATGTGTCGCAGAATTATAAAGATACATATGATTTCCTCCATGTATGATATACTAAAAAAGCCTCCTGTACCAAAGGCACAAGAGGCGGGTTAACTAACTCGCGGTTCCACTCTTATTTTTCACTCAAACCGAATTCGCTCCCGGACGCACCTTCACGGTACCGACACCGCCCGGGCTTACAGCCGATGGCCCAGACTCTCTGCAGGATTGGAACCGCTACTCTTTCCGTTCACAGCGATATTTATTTTTGTTATTTTACCATTGCCACAGGTTGTTTGTCAAGAATTGACTTGATGAAATGCAACAATGTGGTTGCTCATTTGTCAAAAATATGCTATAGTATATGAAACTCACGGCAAAACATTACAGGAGGCGTTTTCCTTGAAAAAATATTTATCAGTTTTACTTGCTTTGTGTCTGCTGCTCTCCTTTGCCGGCTGCACGAAAGATACCGTCGTGCCCACGCAGCCCTCTGACACAAACACGCCCAGCACTAACTACAATCCGAAAACAGTCTTGACTGCTGTCGCCGTACCGGCTGTCACGGAATCTTTCAAAGCGGAGGACGGAACCGTTATCTTTAACTACACCCACCAAAGCATGTCATTAACATTACCCGATCCGGATGTGGCAGATAAAGTCATTATCGACTTTTTGAACCGGGCAGACCGGGCACAGGATACAGCTGAAACAATTATGTCTGCTGCAAAAGCAGAATATAACGAATCCAATGCATACTGGACTCCGTATCTTTGCAGCACACTTTACGACCCTGTCCGGATCGACCCCGGTGTACTGAGTTTATTCGGCACGGTGGTCACTTATAACGGCAGTGCCCATCCGGAAAGTGTCTGTGTTGCTGCCAATTATGATCTGCTGACCGGCGATGTTCTTACCCTTGCCAGTATTCTGGCTCCAGAAATTTCTTCGGATAATTTTTGCCGCCTGGCTTTGGATGCATTGGCCGAAATTGCAGATGAGATGTATTTGTATGACGATTACGAAGATACTGTGCGCCATCGCTTTTCTCAGGATCCCAGTACCGACGAAGCCTGGTTCTTTACAGAAACCGGAATCAGCTTCTTTTTCTCACCCTATGACATCGCACCCTACGCCTCCGGTATTATCACCGTAGAGATCCCCTACAGCGAACTGACCGGCATACTGCACGAGGAATATTTTCCCGCAGAACAGGCTGCCGCCGTTGGAACTGTGTCTGCCCAGCGGCTGCAGGACACAAACATGGACAGCTTTGAGCAAATTACGGAGCTTGTCATCGATGAAGGCGGCGAAATGGCGCTGCTGTATACCGAAGGCACCGTCCATGATGTGCGCATTGATTCCGGCACATGGGATACTTCCGGAAAGACTTTCACTAAAAGCTATACTGCCTTTGCAACAGATACCTTAAGCAAAGGCGATGCGATCATGGTTGAATCCAACATCCCCGACACAATGCCCTGTCTCCGGCTTTCCTACCGAAACGGAGACAGAGAAGTATCTGTTTATCTCTCCCAAAATGCCAAGGACGGATCCATTATTCTATTGGGATTATAATTTATACCATACCGAAAAGAGGAAAGCTATGAACAAGATACGATTTCTAATCGCGTTTTACGGTGCCAAAGCCATTCAGTTTCTTATGAAGATTTTGGGACGAAACGCCACATATCTACCCGGTAAATTTGCATCCAAAATCAGCAAGGATTTTCTTGCCCATTTAAAGCCCCCCAAGACGGTAATTGCCGTTACGGGCACCAATGGCAAAACAACCGTCAGCAACCTGCTCACATCCATTTTAAAGGAAAACGGCTACTCTGTTACCAATAACAGCTTCGGCTCCAATGTGCAGGCCGGTGTTATTTCCGCTCTGATAGAGGACACAACCCTTGCCGGCAATCCGAAAAAGAATATCGCCGTTCTGGAAGTAGACGAGCGCAGCTCCCTGCTGGTCTATCCCTATATGAAGCCGGACTATCTGGTCTGCAACAATATTATGCGGGATTCCATGAAACGTAACGCCCACACGGAATTCATCAGCTTTATTATCAATAAGGCACTCCCTGCTTCTACAACTCTGATTCTGAATGCGGATGATTTTATCAGTTCCCGTTTTGGTGCTGAGGATCAGCACAGAATTTACTTCGGCATGGAAACGGAAATCCCCCAGCAAAGTCCCCCCCAGCATATCCGTGATATCGTATACTGCCCTAAGTGCGGTGACGCGCTGGAAGCAGAGTATATCCGCTATAACCATATCGGCCGGCAGTTCTGCCCCGCCTGCGGATTAAAATCCCCTGCCCCCGATTATGCGGTTACGCAAATTGACCGGGAGAATAACACCTTTACCGTTCGGCACGGCGATGTACAGGAAACCTACACACTCATTAACGATAACATTGTAAACGTGTATAATTTCTGCGGTGCCATTACCCTTCTTCATCAGTTGGGACTGACCTATGAGCAGATCTCCAAGGGTTTTTCCCAGTCCAAAATTGTCAAGACACGGTTTGAGGAAGTGACTGCTGGCGATCTGCGCATTACCATGCTTATGTCCAAAGGTCAGAACCCCATTGCCTGCACCCGCTGCTTCGACTATGTTTCCAAGGTGCCGGCTGAAAACAAAGGCATTATCGTGATTGGCGACGATCTTTCCGACAATACCAATGAGTCCGAAAGCACCTGCTGGATCTACGAAAGTGACTACAGTCTGCTGAAGGATCCCTCCATTGGGCAAATCATCATCGGCGGCCCCCGCTGCAAGGACGTATACCTGCGGGCCCTGCTTGCAGGTATTGATGCCAATAAAATCGTGATTACGGAGGACATGGCCAACACCGCTGACCTTCTGGATATCAACACCTGTAAGGATATCTTCGTTCTGCATGATCTTTCCCGGCCCCGGGAGGCGGCCGTTATCAAAAGCAAGCTGGTAAAGCGCGCAGAAGGAGGCATGTAATATGGTCGTTGAAATACTGTTTAACGAGGTCTGCAATCTATTCGGCGATGGCCAGAACGCGGCCTATCTGGAAGCGTCTCTTCCCGATGCCCAGTTTATCTACACACCCCTGACCGGCACTCCTTATTTTGCCGAAAACACACCGGATCTTATCTATATCGGCGCCATGAGCGAGTCCATCCAGCGCAGGGTCATCGAGAAGCTGATGCCGCTGAAAGACCGCGTTGCGGAACTGATTGATAACGGCACCCCCATTCTGGCTACCGGCAACGCCGGCGAGATCTTTGCGAACAAAATCGATTATATAACTGAAGAAATATCCGTTCAAGGTTTGGGGATTTTTGATCTGACAGTAAAAACCGACCTGTTTAAGCGCTACAACGGCAAGGTTCTGGGCCGGTTTGAGGATATGGATATTGTCGGTTTCCGGGCCCAGTTCAGTTTCCTGTACGGCGATAACAGCAGCACTTATTTCACCAGCTGTACCCGTGGCGTTGGTATCAATCCGCAGAGCAAGCTGGAGGGTATGCGCAAAAACAACTTGATCTGCACCCAGATCCTTGGCCCGATCCTGCCGCTCAATCCCCTGTTCTGTGAGTATCTCATGAAGCTGGCCGGAAGTGATGCACAGGCTGCTTACCGGGATGCCGCCATGGCTGCCTACGAGCAGCACTTAAAGGAATTCCAAGATCCAAACATTAAATTCTAAGCAAAAAATCCCATCGTTAGGCGGGGTTTCATAAAAAATTATCCGGTTTTGCCCCAGTTTTTTCCCTGTAACTTCAGAATATCCCCTTGAAATACACAAAGTATTTCTGCGTGGATATTCTTTGTTAAAGGAAAAATCCAAGGGGCAAAACTGCGAAGCACTTCAAAAGGAAAGATTTTTACGCCAAGACAAGAAAAATCGCTATGGTAAGGCTGACGCCTACCATAGCGATTTTTTGCAGTATTGGATAAAAAGATAGCTTTTGAAGCGGATACTGTCTTATGAAGCCCCGCCTTTCGGTGGGATTTTTGTTATTCCACTGATTTTAATGCCTCGGCCATATTGATCTTATCCAGTCGGAAATACAGAATAAAATCTACCAGGCAGGCCATCAGCATAGTGATCAAAACAGACCACAAAACCGATTCCGGTGTAATTCTTGACTGGAACCAGACCATATCGATTTTGACCTGATCCATAACAAAATTCAGCAGTAATTTGCCGCCCAGAATGCCAAACAACGCACCCATGGCTGATAGCAGCAAGTTCTCCTTGAATACATACATGGCAGATTCACCGGCCTTAAAGCCCAGCACCTTGATAGTTGCGATTTCCCGCATCCGTTCCGTAATGTTGATGTTAGTCAGGTTATACAGCACGATCACTGCCAGCAGGCTGGCACAGACCACTGTGGTTACCACGATCATATCCATGGCATCCAGCATGGAGGTGATCTGATCAGCAAGATCCTGACTGATCATCACATTCATCACATTAGACATTTGGCTGATTTCAGCACTTAACCCATGGGCATCTTTATCTTCCGCCATCATCAGGTACGCAACTTGATACTGCACTTCCCTGCCCCATTGCTCCTGCAGGGTTTCCGGTGTTACAATTACATAGTTCTGCACATTATTATCGAATATTCCGGAAACTGTCACCTGCAGCGTTTCCATATCTGTATTACGCAGGGTAACAGTATCTCCCACCTGAATACCCATTGCTTCTGCAGCCCCCACAGATACCAGCGCTGAATTCTTCCCGGGCATGGACAGCTTTTCTTTGCCACTGTGGAAATCAAAGAAGTTCTCCAGAGAGTCATCCGAAGCGATCAGTGATACATTCATTACCCCATCATCAAAATCCAGATCCACGCTGGATTGATGGACAAACCCAATGTGCTGTGTATCATCCGCAAATTGATCACGGAAAGCTGTCTGTTCATCCAGATTTACCTCCTCAGAGAACATGATCTGCATATCAAACAGCGTTACTTCATCAAACTGATAAGACACCACATTCTGAATGGAATCACCCATACCAAAACCGGTTATCAGCAACGCCGTACATCCTCCGATGCCCACAAGCATCATCAGCAGCCGCTGCCGGTAACGGAAGATATTACGCAGCATAACCTTATTTAAGAAGCTGAAGCGCTCCCAGAACGGCAAATATTCCAGAAGTATCTTTTTTCCGGACGTCGGCGCTTTGGGCCGTATCAGCTCCGCAGGAACCTCCCGCAGGGACATGCGGCAGCAGTACCATGTAACTGCAAGCATGACCGCCAGATACGCCGCTACCACACAGATACACAGCGGAACATTGAAAACGATCTGAATATCCGGCGTCAGCGTCAGAATCAGGCTGTATGCTATCCATATAATTTCAGGAAATATAATGCTGCCTGCAAACACGCCAAAACCGCATCCAACGATCGCGGCACTTCCCGCATATACAAGATATTTGCCGATGATCGCGCCGTTTCCGTAACCGAGGGCTTTCAACGTGCCGATCTGGGTGCGTTCTTCCTCCACCATACGGGTCATCGTGGTAATACAAACCAGCGCTGCCACCAGCAAAAAGAACGCGGGAAATACCCGGGATACACCAGCCACAATATCGGAGTTGTTGTTAACCGCAACATAACCAACATTCGTATTCCTGTCCAGTACAAATACATCCGGCACATCCATACTATCCAGCATGCTCTTTGCATCATCCAGAGCCAGCTTAGCTTGATCCAGTTCCGACTTTGCATCGGACAGTTCCCGCTCAGCATCTTCCTTGCCACGGTTATATTCGGCCCAACCGTCAGCAAGCTGCTCTTTGCCCTCAGCAAGCGCAGCCTTGCCCTCTTCCAATTCCTGTTCCTTAACCGCCAACTCTGCCTTTGTAGAATCGATCTGCAGCTGTGCAGACTCCAGCTGTGCCTCGGCAGAAGCAAATTCATTGTCAGCCTGTGTCTGACTGTTCTGCAGCTCCAGAAATCCTTCGTCGATCGCCGCCATTGCTTCTTCCAGTACAACGCGGTTTGCTTCCAGCTCGCTCTGTTGGGCAATCAGCGTTTCCCTTTGGACACGAAGATCTTCCAGCTGCTTGGAATATGTATCCCTGTTAGCCTTTAATTCCAGATTCTGAGCATCGTATTCATCTCTGCGTAGGATCTGCTCCTGCAACCTCTGCTCCAAGGCCGCAATCGTTTCTCCATCTATAAGGCCGCTTTCCTTCGCCTGCTCCAACGCTGTCTGGGTTGCGCCGATACTGGAATCCATTACACCGATCATCGTATCGGTCAGTCCGATCATCAGTTCTATTTGCTGCAGTCCGGACTCCAACTGAGAGATTCCAGAATCAATCTGAAGCAGACCGTCCTTAATCTGGTTAAGGCCGCTGTCCAGTTCTTTCTGGCTTTTGCTGACGGTTTTGTAATTTTCCAGCAATTCCGCATTGGCCTGTGCCAACTGGGCATAAGTATATGCTTTGGTTTCCGCAAAAGACTGCTTGGATTCCAACAGCATCTTTGTATTGTCATCCAGCAGTTTTTTCGCATCTTCAAGCTGTTTTTCACCGTCAGTCAGCGTCTTTTCATTGGTTTCCATGTCCAACTGGGCAGTTTCCAACTCCAGTCGTGCAGATTCCAGCTCCGATTCCGCATCTTTCTTTGCCTCTTCATAAGCTTCAAATCCGTCCCGGTATTCCTTCAAACCGTCGTCATACTGCTGCTGGGCATCAATCCGAACCTGCTCATACCGCTGCTGGGCAAGAGGCTGCAAAATGGGCTCAAGTTTGTCCGCTACAACATCCAATGCATCATTATACGCATCCGTATATATCTCATATTCACCGGGGATCGTAACCGTGATCTCTGTAAAATAATCCACATTGAACGCTTCCCGGGGAACATACACAAAGGCACTGACAGAACCGTTTCCCAACGTGGTGTTCCCCCGCGTCAGGTCCATAAAAAGCGGCGAACTGACATAGCCTACTACTGTGTATTCGGTATAGTTCAGATTTTCCAGTGTACTGCTGTCATTATGATCTGCAATCCGAAAGGTTTTTCCAAGAATACTGTCCGACGCATGCATGCTGTCTGCCAGACACTCATTGGGGGTTTGCGGCATACGGCCGCCCCGCAAATACACCTTGTTGATCGTGTCCTGAATCGTATGAAGCTGATATACGCTGTCCTCGCCGTCATCTCCCATCCGGCCAATCACGTCCATTGTAACAGCGCCCTCAGCCTCGTCAATACCATCCAGCTGCCGTATGGCATCCAGCTCCTTCTGTGTCCAGCCATAGGGATTCAGCAGCCGCAGATCAAACATATTCTGCTGATCCATATAGAACTGCCCGGTGGCTACCATGTCAGTTTTGGTAGCCAGAAGGCCCGCGAAGATACCGGCACCCAGCGCGATGATCGCCGCTATGGCAACATACCGGCCCAGAGAACGCAGTATGGATTGGCGCAAATTCTTTGCCATCACACTCTTTTTCATTACCATTCAATCTCCGAAATATCTGTGGGATTTTCATTAACCGTTTCCGACACCACTGTACCGCTGCGAACCCTGATCACCCGGTCTGCCATTGCTGTCAGCGCGCTGTTGTGGGTAATAATGATCACGGTCATACCGGTCCTGCGGCCGGTATCCTGCAAAAGCTTTAGAATTGCCTTGCCTGTCTGATAGTCCAATGCACCGGTAGGCTCATCACAAAGCAGCAGCTTCGGATTCTTTGCCAGCGCACGGGCGATGGCAACACGCTGCTGCTCGCCGCCGGAAAGCTGGCTGGGGAAGTTCTTCATGCGCTCTTCCAGTCCCACATCCTGCATGATCTTCCTGGCATCCAGGGGATTTTTGCAGATCTGGTTGGCAAGCTCTACATTTTCAATAGCAGTCAGATTTCCGATCAGATTATAAAACTGAAACACGAAACCAACATCCTGCCTGCGGTATTGGGTCAGCTGACGCTTATTCAGGGCAGAAATCTCCTGTCCATCCAGAAAAACCTGCCCGCCGGAAAGAATGTCCATGCCCCCGAGAATATTCAAAAGTGTCGTCTTGCCTGCACCGGAAGGCCCTACAATCACCACCAGCTCCCCTTTTTCTACGGAAAAACTGGCATCATGGAGGGCATCAATACATACTTCACCCATCTTATAGGTCTTTGATACATTCCGAAACTCGACAAATGCCACGGTAATCACCTCAAAGTACTGTTTTTGTGATAGGATTATAGCATATTTCCCAGTGCAAATGAATAACATTTTATGAATATTTGGCTTAAATATATAATAAAGGAGGTGCATTGCACCTCCTTATTTTTTGCGGAAAACCAAAAGCTTACTGCCCACGTAATTGACACTCACTACAATCACACTTGTCAGGATCTTCATCAGCATACCGTTCCAGCCCAGCCAGTCCACAGTGATCCCGATAATGACCGTCTCCAAAACACCGGAGCCGATCCGGCAGCCCACAAATTTCCCAAGCTCCGGGATTACGGTCTTTGCTGACCAATCGTGACTTTTAAACACAAAGGGCTTATTTGTCAGAAAAGCAAACGCTACCGCCGCCACCCAGGAAATCGCATTACTGAGTGTTGCTGACAGTCCCAAACCATACAGCAGCGGATTATATACCAGAAAGCTTACAGCTGTGGTCAGCACGCCAAAGAACAAATAGCTGAGGATATCCCAATACCTTTCGATCAATCCACGAATTTTTGCCATCATTGCAAGCATCCTTCCGTTTACATACCAAGATCTTCCCCAACAAGGATAAACTTAATACGGCCTGCAGGGCGGCAATTGCGGGTAATGACAATCTGGTTACAGATAGAAGTCTCGCTCTTGCAGTCAGCGCAGCAGCCGGTGATCGTACAGGGATTGTTCGGTTGCTGGAATCTCTGCTGGTTCATGGGGGCTGCAATGGTTCTTGCCCGCTGCAGCGCAGCATCCAGCGTATCCTCAACCTTGTTCATACCTGCAACCACGATTACAGCCTTAGGCCCGTAAATGATAGCAGCAACACGGTTGCCGGTACCGTCAATATTTACCATCTGGCCGTCCAGACTGATACCGTTGGCACCGGTCAGAAACACATCGGCAGACAAACAATCCCTCGCTGCCTGTTCTTTTTCTTCCGGTGTATGGAATGCATCCCGGTCAATCTGGCGGTAGTTACCTGCTATCACCGCATCCAGCAGTCCGATCTGTCGGGCAGACATGGCACCGCCCCAGCCAACAGACGCACCGGCTGGGATCAATTCAAGCGCCTTTTTCAGAGCCTCTTCCCGGTTAGCGCAATAATAAGCATCAAAGTGGCGGCTGCGCAAGTGCCTAATCAGCTGCTCAGCGCGCTTGGCATAATACAGTTCCTTGGGCTTTGACATACTTCTCTCCTTTTAAAGAAAGGGCGAACCAAGGTTCGCCCTGTTATTATTAAGCTTCCAGCAGTTTTTCCAATGCAGCCAGCTTCAGGCAGGTGCAGAACACATCCATAGCCTTCCTCAGGTCCTCCACAGGAGGCAGGCTGGGTGCGATACGGATATTGCTGTCCTGAGGATCCTTGCCGTAAGGATAGGATGCACCGGCGCCGGTCATTTCCACACCAGCTTCCTTGCAAAGGGCAACCGCACGCTTTGCGGTGCCGGGCATGGCGTTATAGCTTACAAAGTAGCCGCCACGGGGACGGATCCACTGACCGATGCCATAGGGCGCAATCTCGCTCTCCAGCATTTCCAGAACCACCTGGAACTTAGGTGCCATCAGCGCAGCATGACCCTTCATTACTTCCAGTGTATGAGCCTTGTCCTTCAGATACAGCACATGGCGCAGCTGATTGACCTTATCCTGAGAGATCATCTGCACGCCAAAGAGCTTGGTAACATAGGCAATGTTCGCCTCGGAGGCTGCCATCACAGAGAAACCAGCACCAGCAAAAGTGATCTTGGAGGTGGATGCAAACTCATAGACCATGTCAGGGTTACCGGCTTCAGCACACAGGCTGATGATATCCAGCATGGGTACATACTCACCCTCAAACTCATGGACGCAGTATGCGTTATCCCACATAATGGCAAAGTCAGGTGCAGCAGGCTTCAGGGCAGCAAAGCGGCGGATCGTCTCTTCGGAATATACAATGCCGTCAGGATTTGAGTACTTGGGAACGCACCAGATACCCTTCACCTGCGGATCCTTTACCAACTGCTCCACCATGTCCATATCCGGGCCATCGGCCGTCATGGGCACGGTAATCAGCTCAGCGCCAAAGGACTCGGTGATCCGGAAATGACGGTCATAACCGGGGCTGGGACACAGGAATTTCACAACATCTTCTTTGCACCAGGGACGCTCGCTGTGGAGCAGGCCGTGAGAATAGGCACGGGAAATAATATCGAACATAAAGTTCAGACTGGATGTACCGCCTACGAATGTCTGCTCAGGCTTGCAGTCCAGCATGTCCGCCCAGTATTTTCTGGCACAGGGAATGCCTGCCAGTTCGCCATAGTTACGAATGTCCATTCCATCTACGATGCACTGGGCAGGATCTGTCAGCACATTCAGAATATCACTGACCATATCCAGCTGCATCTTGGACGGCTTACCGCGGGCCATATTCAGCTTCAGTTCCTGACTTTTGCAAGTCTCATATTTGGCTTTTACCAGGTCGTATTCCTTCCGGAGTTCCTCTTTGTTCATTGACGAATAGCAAGGCATTTTCGTTCATCCTTTCCATTATTTATGATGTGATTACTATACACCGAATTTACAGGAAACGCAATACGGTATTGTAAATATTTATAGCATGTCATCCCCGGAAATCCTTTGTCGTCATTGTACAAGAGAAAAGTTATCCCCCGAAAAATTTTATGAATTTTCCTGTCTTGCATTTTGACATCTTATGGAATAGAATTTAATATAGGAAATTTTATAGTAATTCCCTTTTGTGAAAGGAAGCGTTGGTATGAGTCAGGTCATTGATATTCCGTCCATATTTGGCAGCGATGTGTTTAATGAAGCTGTTATGAAGCATCGGCTGTCTCCGGATATTTATATTTCCTGGAAGCAGTGCATTGAAAACGGTACTCCGCTGGAGTTGCCGGTTGCCAATAAAATTGCGGAAGCTATGAAGCTCTGGGCTATCGAAAAGGGTGCTACTCACTATACCCACTGGTTCCAGCCCATGACCGGTATCACCGCCGAAAAGCACGATTCTTTTATTACTCCTACCGATGACGGCAGAGTAATTATGGAGTTTTCCGGCAAAGCCCTTGTTCGCGGCGAACCGGATGCTTCCTCTTTCCCCAACGGCGGTCTGCGGGCTACTTTCGAAGCCAGAGGCTACACCGCATGGGATCCTACGTCCTTTGCGTTTGTCCGTGACGGCAGTCTTTACATCCCCACCTGCTTCTTCTCCTACACGGGAGCAGCTTTGGATATGAAAACGCCCCTTCTGCGCTCTATCAACGAAGTTTCTAGGGAAGCCATCCGCATTCTGCGGCTTTTTGGTGACAACGAAAGCAAACATGTGGATGTTTGTGTTGGCGCAGAACAGGAGTACTTCCTCTTGCCCAAGGATATGTACTCCCAGCGTGAGGACCTGCGTTTGACGGGACGGACGCTGTTCGGTGCTGTTCCTCCCAAGGGACAGGAGCTGGATGACCACTATTTCGGCACCATCCGTACCCGCGTTTCCAATTTCATGAAGGATCTGGATGAGCAGCTCTGGCGTCTGGGCATCCTCTCTAAGACAAAGCATAACGAAGCAGCCCCCTGCCAGCACGAACTGGCCCCCATTTTTTCCAGTGCCAACAGCGCCTGCGATGCCAACCAACTGACCATGCAGGTCATCAAAAAGTGTGCCGCCAAGCATAACCTTGTGTGCTTGCTCCACGAAAAACCCTTCCATGGTGTAAACGGCTCCGGCAAGCACAACAACTGGTCCCTGGCCACCGATTCGGGCAAAAATCTGTTCAGTCCCGGCAAAACACCCCGCCAGAACGCACAATTCCTTGTTTTCCTTGCGGCGTTTATCAAAGGTATTGACGAGTATCAGGACTTCCTCCGTTGTGCGGTTGCCTCCGCAGGCAACGATCACCGTTTGGGTGCCCACGAAGCCCCCCCTGCCATCATCTCCATTTTCCTCGGTGATGAATTGACTGCTGTTGTGGAATCCATTATCCACGGTACCAACTATACTGATCCGGAAAAGAGTATTATGCGCATCGGCGTAGACGTTCTGCCTTCCATTCCCAAGGACACCACAGACCGGAACCGCACTTCTCCTCTGGCCTTTACCGGTAATAAATTTGAGTTCCGTATGCTTGGTTCTTCCCAGTCCATCGCAGAATCCAACGTAGCCCTCAACACCATTATGGCGGAGGAATTGTGTCAGTTTGCAGATGAACTGGAAAAAGCCGAAGATTTCGACGCAGCACTGCAGGCCCTTGTTTGCAAAGTATTTACCGACCATCAGCGCATTATCTTTAACGGCAACGGCTATTCCAAGGAATGGGAAGCAGAGGCAGAAAAGCGCGGTCTCAGCAATCTGCGTTCCACCGCCAAGTGTCTGCCTACCTATGTATGCAGGAAAAACATTGACCTCGTGACGAAGCACGGTATTTTCACGGAAGCGGAATTCCGGGCACGGCACGAGATACACCTGGAAGCCTACTGCAAGATTATCAACATTGAAGCACTGACCAGTGTGGATATGGCTCTGCACCAGATTCTGCCCGCAGCTCTGCGCTATACAAAGACCCTTAGCGAGGCTGTGATCGCCAAGAATGCTATCGGCGCATCCTGTAAGGCGGAATCTGCTCTGATTACACGGCTGTCTGCTGCCTCTGACGCAGTTTATGAATCCTGCGAAAAGATCCGCGCAGATCTGAAAAATATTCCGGCTGGCAGTGAACAGGCAGCCCTGTACTATCAGGAGACAATCGTAGCAGAGATGGCAAACCTGCGCAGCCACGCTGATATTCTGGAGCAACTGACAGATAAAACCTACTGGCCTTATCCTACCTATTCCGATCTTCTCTTCTATTAAAAAACAGGCGTGGTTGGGCACCGCTTCATAAGGAAGTAATGCCTGAAAAGGTACATCTTTTCCAGCCATACTGCGTCAAAAATGTTCGCAATCCACAAAGGATTCCTGCGCTTTTTTCCTTGTCTGGCAGAAAAAACTGTACTTTTCAGGTGCTGCGCAGTTTTGAAGTGGTAACTTTTTCGATTAACAAATAACAAAATTACCGGAATACTATCGTATTTCGGTAATTTTTTATGCAGTTAAGCGGAAAAGGGACCATTCAAAACCATTACTTCCTTGTGAAGCGGTGCCCTTATCCA
>JAZNPV010000162.1:0-14119 GCA_045589835.1 Faecousia sp. | reverse complement strand
GGATGCCCGGATCGGCACCGATGTCAGCCGCTATAAGCGCCTGCCCTTTCTCCACGGCTTCAAGGCCTACGCCGCCTCCACGGTGGTGAATGTGGTGCGGGGCACTTCTGAGCACTATGTGGTGGAAATCGACGGAGAAGTGATCGACGGCGAGCAGACCTTTATCTGCGTCTGCAACGGCCGGTTCTACGGCGGCGGCTTCAACCCCGTTCCCGAGGCCGACCCCACCGACGGAAAACTGGATGTGCTTCTTGTAAAGAAAGTCAAACGCACAGAAGTACCCTTCATCATCGGCAAGTACAAGGACGGCCGCTACAAGGAGCTTTCCGACATCGCCCGCTACATAAAAACCGACCGCATCAAAATCACCTGCGACAAGGTGACCCCCATCAACGTGGACGGCGAAGCCCGTTTCGCCAAGGAAGTGGAAATGACTGTTGCCAAGGAAAAGATCCGCTTCTTCTACCCCAAGGGGCTGAAGTGGCAGGTTCCGGAAACGGCCAAAGTGTAAGTACATAATAAAATCCGTTGCGGAAACCGCAGCGGATTTTCTGTTAAGGCATATACACATTGATATCCACATCGCCATTGATACCGGGGACCCGGCCCTTGTCCGTATACTGCCACATCTCCACCCGGTAGGGATAGGTCATGCGATCCTGATACAGAGCCAGCCAGAAAGGATATTCCTCCAGTTCGTGCAGGTACATGAGTCTTGTGGACTGATACCAGTTGAAGTAGATCATGGGCCGGTAGCCCATTTCCGTCATGGTTTTGCAGAAATGAAGCTGGATATCCGTCAGGGTGCGGGCATCCATTCCGATGGTCCGGGACCCCTCCACGGTGATCTGCTCCCAGTCCAGAATAACAGGCATATCCAGAGGAAAATCCCCCAGAATTTCCATCATAAATTCGATTTCCTCGTCCGCTTCCTCAATGGATAACGCTTGGGAGAAGAAATAGGCACCCACCTGCAGGCCTGCGTCCTTTGCGCCCTGCAGATTGGCCTGCGCGTATTCATCCGCCACCATCCGTCCGGCCTTGCCGTAGCCCCGGTAGCCAAGGCGGACTATGGCAAATTTGATACCGGAGGCAGCTACCTGTTCCCAGTCGATGCTTCCCTGAAAGGCGGAAACGTCCACACCGGGCCAGCTGTCCTGCCGCAGGCAGTACAGGTAATTGTGCCGGTCGTACTGGAAATCCAGCCGTCCGTAAGGGTTGCTTTCCGGCGGGATGGTGGGCTCAAGGGTTTCTTCCGGTTCGGTGGGAGCTTCCGTGGCTTCCGTGGGGGGAAGCAGGTTCTGTCCGCTCTGATGAACATGGGGCTCCGGATCGTCGTTTTTAAAATAATAAGGCAGGCACATCACCGCCATCACCGCCACAAGAATCGCCGCGGCAGCAGCAACGATGCCCAATATGACTTCAGGCCGTACCCGGCGGGAAAGGGTGGTTTCCATGGCGTGCTTCCTCCTCTGCGTGTTCTTTCGACCCAGTATAGCATATTTTTTGCCGTTCGCCAAGGGGGATTATCTGGATTTGCGGACTTAAAGAATTCTTAAACAATCCGTTAATAATGACAATTTGAAGTTGCATTTGCGCACATTTGCAATATAATAGAGATGCTATCCTATTTTTCCAAGGTGATTGTATGAATGGAATCGGCGCATGGTTCCGGCAGTTTGCCGCAAGACTGTCCGCAGCTTTACGCAATTTTATGTCCGGCCGCTACGGCATGGACAAGCTGAATATGGCAATTTTGTGGGCAGGTGTGCTGTCCAGCCTGCTGTCGGCCGTTATCAGGGTCCAGCCTCTGAATCTGATCTTCTGGGCTCTGAGCTATGTGCTGATGATCCTTGCCATTTTCCGTATGCTCTCCCGGAACACCTACAAGCGGTATCAGGAAAACCGGAAGTACCTGCAATTCTTCGACCGGTTGAAAGACCGTGAGCACCGCTATTTTGACTGCCCCAAATGCCGCCAGATGGTGCGCGTTCCCAAGGGAAAGGGAAAGATCGCCATCACCTGCCCCCGCTGCCGGGAAAAATTTGTCAGAAAGACCTGAGGAATTCTTTTTATGAAAAAACTGTTTTGCACCCTGCTGGCGCTGATTCTTGCCTTTGGCTGCGCTGCCTGCGCTGTAAGTGATCCCGTGCCCACCACGGAAGCAACCACCGAACCCACTACCGAACCTACCACCGTTCCCACCACCGAGGCAACGGAGCCTCCCACCACCGAAGCCCCCACTGAGCCCCCTCTGGTGCTGCACAGCGGCCTGCGGGAGGACGGCACCTTCTCTGAAGGCGCTCTGCTCATCGGCGATTCCCTGACCTGTGGCTTTGTTGGCAGCTATCTGAGCAAGAAGGGGTATCTGGGAGATGCCAAGTATATGACCATCTGCGGCTCCAAGGCCTCCGCCTTCTTTGACGGCACCATCTTCCGGGACGATAATCCCAATATGTATTCCCTCTATTCTCCGGAATTTGACGGCAAGGAATTCGATGATGCCACCGCCGAGCTGGGCGAGGACGTTACCGCCATCTATCTGATGTGGGGCACAAATTATATGCCCAACGGCTCGAAGCAGGACTATATCGACATCATCGATTACCTGCTGGAGCATTGTCCCAACGCCACCATCCATCTGCAGTTGGTTCCCTATGCGGATCTGGCGCTGATTCCCTATCCCACCATCAACAAACGTATCCGCGCCGCCTATGCTCACTATGAAGAACTGGCAGAACCCCGGGTATTCCTGGTAGATACCTACATGGGCATCGGCCGGGATGTGGTGGCTGACGGTGTACATATCGGCATGGTCGGCTACGGCAACTGGTACAAGACCCTGCTGAAGCACGCAGAAGAAAATCAGCTTTCCGAGTAAAACAGATTTCCACACAGGAGGCTGCGGTATGTACAAATACGAATATGAAACCGTAAGCTGTAATTTTGACGGCTGGGGTTTGGGTTACGGCAATGTTTACAGCATTGCGGATTACCGCTCCATCATCGACAGAAGAGCAGAACGGGGCTGGCGATATGTAGGATATATTCCCACAACCCAGCGTGGAACCGGGCATATACAGGAAATAGATCTGATTTTTGAAAAAGAGGTATGATTTACCGGGGCAGCAATGCTGCCCCGGTTTTCTGTGTAAAAAACCGACCTATGAACGATTCACAGGTCGGTTCTTATTTACTTCTTGAACAGGCCGCCGAGACCGCCCAGCAGATCGCCCACCTTGTCCAGGTCGATCTTTGCCTTTACCAGCTCCGCTACCTGTTTGATCTGATCATCCGGCAGATTGATGCCGATCAGATCTTCCACGACCTTGATGGGATTCTCTTTAAACTGCTTCAGCAGGGCAGGATTGCCCTGGATCTTTTTGACCAGTTCCTCTGCTTTGGCTTTGATCATTTCCAGCATTCTGAATTTACTCCTCAGCTGCGTTGGTCTTGACGCTTTCGATGCCGTTCAGGCAGCCGGCCTTGCGCTCATAGCCCTCGGACACACCGATGATCTGGCCGTTGCGGGCCTTCAGACGGAAACGGAATTCGCCTGCCTTGTCCTGATAAACTTCAAACTTGGGATGCTTCTGAACCTCGTAGCCCTCCACAGTCTGATCCTCCACGGGAGCAATGGGAGCATTCTTTGCAACGCTGGCAATACCCTGCTTGCAGGCAGCTTCGGATGCGTAAACCTCAGAGGTCAGGATGGTCTGGCCGTTGGTGGCCTTCAGGTCGAACTTAACGCCGGATGCGACTTCTCGGATAACAAATCTGCTCATGGGAATTCCTCCTGTATATTTTATAATGGGATAATTTCAGTTTATCACGGGTAAAATTTGTTGTCAATCCACCAGCCCTCCAAAGTTGCCCTTTCAGGAAAGAATTTGACATTTTGCCGCACAGGTGCTATTTTAATTACAGGATGCGTGACAGGATTTTTCCCGCACTGTCCATAAATCTGTAAAAAGAGAGGAATTTATTATGGAATTGATCATTACTGTTCTTTCTCTGGTGGCCAGCTGGATGATCTTCAAGAAGATGGGCCGTCAGGGCTGGGAGGGCATCATCCCTGTTTACAATATGTATGTCCTGTGCGAAGAGCTGTACGGCAACGGCTGGAAATTCCTGCTGATGCTGATCCCCCTGTACAATATCTACTTCGGCATCAAGCTGTACATTGACTGGGCCAAGGCTTTCAATATGGGCATTGGTTTCGCCATCGGTATGCTGCTTCTGCCCTTCATTTTCCAGCTGATTCTGGCCTTCGGCAACGCCCAGTACTGCAATGCCACTGCCAATACCGAAAACGATTTTGTTGTTCAGATCGTGGACAAAACCAAAGAATTTGCCAGCTCCGCTGTGGATACCCTGCAGGATAAGCTGAACCAGGAATAATTTACAAGTCAAAACCCACGGCCTTGCCGTGGGTTTTTTCGTTATTTCAGTACCCGGAGCAACCCTTCCAATGTCGTGGGGAAGTGTATTCCGGCGGCATTCAGTTTGCTTACGTCCATGGACAGATTCCGCGCGCCATCCGCAAAAGCATCGGTGTTTGGCTTCAGCCGGCCCAAAGGCTCCTGCAGATTCAGCGCCTCCAGCACCTGTTTTACTGTGTCATGGGTGCTGAAATCATTTTCCGAGCCGAAATTCCATACGCCACCGGGCAGTTCCAAAGCCTTGGGCAGATTCTCCACCACGTACATTACGTCGGTCAGGCCCCGCCGGTCATAAAGGGGCCAGAAAATCTCCCTGTCCGCATCTGCCAGAGCAGCCTTCAAAGCCGAGAGAAAATCCCCCTTTTCCCCGTCAAACCGCTCCCGTGCATACATCCAGCTTAGCCGCAGGCAAACCGTGTCCGGACAAATTTCCAGACTCTGCCGCTCGGAGCGCAGCTTCTGACTGCCATATACATTGGCGGGGATCAGCGCTTCGCTTTCTCTGTGTGCTTTGGTAAGGGTACTGCCGAAGTAGACCTGATCGGAGCTGCAGATCACCGGCTTTACACCGAATTCCCGGCAGCATTCCACCAGATTCGCTGTGCCCGTCACGTTAATGGTCTCCGACCATGCGGGCTTCCGCTGACACTCACCGGTGTCGGACACCGCGGCGGTGTGGATCATGGCATCGGGCCGGTTTGCTGCAAACCAGTCCCGGACAGCTCCGGCATCCGTAATGTCCAGCTGCCCGTGGGCGGGCGCAAAAACCTGCCAGCCCAGTTGCGCAAAATATGCGGCAGTCCGCCGTCCCAAAAAACCGGACCCGCCGGTAATGAGCAGTTTCATATCTATCCGCTCCCCCGATTATTCGCAATGCTCCAAAAAGTCCTGCATATCCCGGAAACATTTGGGATTCTTTTTCAGCATTTCACGACTTAACGTTTCCTGTCCAACCAATTTCATTTTGCTCTGCCAACTGGGATGCAGATTGTCAGGATCATCTGTAAACAGCCAGAAGAATTCGCTGAGAACCTGTTCGTCCGGATTTTTGCCATAGACTTTCCGGTACTCGGCTACCAGCTGCTTTGCTTCTTCCAGTTGTGCAGTCTTGCGCTTTTCATAATATTCTTCGATGGACATAATGACCCGCACGGGATTTCCCGCCGCCACACAGTTGTCGGGGATATCCTTGTTTACCAGACTGCCGGCGCCGATGACCACATTGTTGCCAATGGTGACGCCTTTCAGAATGGTTGCGTTCATGCCGATAAATACGTTGTTGCCGATGGTCACCTTGCCGGAAGAACCCAGCACATGGCCATACATGCCTTTCATCACAGACCAGTCGTAGCCGTGGGTCAGGATGGTTACTCCCTGTGTGATCTGTACATTTCTGCCCAGTTCAATCATCCAGGGTCGTGTTTCATCAATGACCACATGCCGGGGAGTAAATATTTGGGTACCTTCTCCTATCCGCATTCCCAGATTGCGAAGATAGTTTACATAAGATACCGAATCTGCTTTCTCCCGGAATATCAGTTTCCTTATCAATTTCTTTATCACAGCAATTCACCTTATTATCCGTAATGTCCAGCTGTAAAACCGGTTTTGTTTATGATATCACGGAAGCTCTCCGGAAGCAAGCATCCGCAGAATTCGGCTTTTGCATCCGTTTCCATCCCGATGTTGACAATCCCCCCTCCGGGTTTATAATAGAGACAAAGAAATATAAAGGAGCTCCTATGACAAACAGAATTATCGTCTGCATCGGATTGTTTTATATGTATTACCACATCGGCGGACTGGCAACCACCAACATTCTCCGCCTGACCTCCGGCAACACGTCCCCCGTACTGTCCTCCAGATGCGTCTGCGATGCCTGCGGCGCGAAGATTTCCGTAATTGACCAGTTTCCGGTTACATCCTATATTCTTTGCAGGGGAAAATGCCGCCATTGCGGTGTGCGCATTCCGCTGTTCCCGCTGTTTCTGGAGCTGGCAGTCATGCTGGGCATGATGGCCATCACCGCCCTTTTCCATATGTCTTACCTGGGTGTGATTCTGAGCTTCGGATATTATGAGCTTGTCCGCATTGCCGTGATCTGTATTCTGGGCCGTCGGGAGAAGGATTTTGCGAAGCAGTATGTAATCGCGGTTCTGACCATGTTTACCTACTGGATTCCCACTCTCTTTGCCGCATTGCTGTATTCCATTGCATAAAACCAGGGCGGGAAATTTCCCGCCCTTCGCTATTCTTTTGCGTTGTACCGAGTCAGCCAAAAAACCGAATTGTCTGCGGCGATGCTGCTCTTTTTCAGTCCAGAATCTCCATCAGTCTGCCGCAGCAGAAGGGGACAACCTCACCGGCTTTGACATGGACGGTCTTGTTGCAGGTGACGCAGTAGACATCCGTGTCATAGGGCGCCCGGATCTCGGGAACAGCATCCTTTTCCTGTGCGTTCAGACCCTCAATATGGAACACAGCGGTTTTGTTCTCGGAGGGGATGTAAACACCGATGGGCTGCAGCTTCTTGGTATCGCCCAGGCAGTTGCCCATTTTGATCCAGAGAGCTTCAAGCTCGGCGGCTTCAGCTGCGTGCTCGGGGGTGAACTCTACCATGTCTTTATTGATGCGAATCTTCATAAAATCTCTCCTTTTCATTTCTGGTTAGCATACGCTAACTGTATTTTGTAAAACCGCCGGTCCCCGGTGTAGGGACCGGCGATGACATTACGTCGGTTATTTGATTTTGCGATCCAGTGGCAGTAACGAATCGGGCACAATCAGGATGCGTGGGTTTCCTGCCTGAAGGAAGGCTCGAATCGCCGCCTCTTACTTGAAGTAACGCTCCAGCATGCCCTTCTCGTCCTCACAAGCTTCATATCCTTCGCTTCCGTGCAGAAGCACGAAAGCTCAGTCATTCCGCTGCTCGTCCTCTCCAAATCAAACCCGCTTCGCTGGGCTTTGATTTGGCTGTGGCAACAAGGTATTATATCGTGCAGGGGTGAAGAATTGCACTCCACAGCCAGTGGCTCTACTCAGCCCTGCGATATATCAGTATTACTTGAAATATCTCTCGAGAAGTCCCTTGAGAGCAACGCCATGTCGGGCCTCGTCGCGGGCCATCTTCAGTGGAACGGTGGCTTCGCCTAAGGATGGGTTTTGGGTATCTTTATAGTAAGATAGAATCACCTTTCTGTTAAGTATGAAGCAAGTACCAAACATTTTGAAGCAAGTCTGAATCATCTTTTGAACATCTTTCGTACCAATCCGCTGCTGCACGAAGGCGGTCAGACCGTAAAAAGTACCATCAAAGTACAACTTTAGGAGGCTACTAAGATGGCAACTGTATGTAAGGACGGCGTTTTTCAGATTGAGAATGGATGTTGGGGCTATCGCTTTTCCATTGTGATTGATGGACGGCGGGTGGCAAAGAAGAAAACCACGGATGCTGCGGGCAATAAGCTGAAGACACAGTTTCAAGCAACCAAAGCAAGGGAGGCAGCGATTCGGGCGGCCTACATTGAATCGCAGCGAAAGAATACACCTCCCGCCCGCCGGACTGTGAAGGAAGTGTATTTGGAATACTGCCAGAACGGGCGGAAGGACAGAGCCTTCTCCACTGTCCGCAAACAGGAATGTCTGTGGCAGAATCACATCGGCCCCCGCTTCGGCCAAAGGTATGTGGATGAAATCAGTGTGGCGGAAGTAACCGATTATCTGAAGGAACTGTATTTTGACAACAATCTTTCCTATATGTATGTGGAAGGCTTTTTGAAAATGTTCTATCTGATTTTCGGACAGGCCTACTCCCGCAATTACATGGAAGTGGATGTGTATAACAAGCTGTGTGTCAATAAGGACACGAAAATCAAGATGCCCAAACTGAAGGCCGAAGATGCCAGGGAAATCAAATCCTTCAACCATGACGAACTTGCCCTTCTGGACGAATACTTCAAGGGCACCAATGCAGAAACGGCTTATATGTTGGGTCGGTACTGCGGCCTTCGTATCGGGGAATGTTACGGTCTGAAGTGGGATAATGTGGATTTAGAGAAGGGAACGATTCTGATTGACCGTCAGCTTCAGTGTGAAAATGGCGTTATCAAAATGATTCCCCCGAAGACACTCAATTCCAAAAGAACCATCTATATGAAGGACACGCTGACGGAATATCTGACGGCCCTGGCAAAGCAGCGGGAGGAAGATTCCATTCTTTTCAAGGAACTGCGGGAACAGAAGCAAACCCTTCTGGAAGATTTGGGTGGCGGGACAGTTTCTTCCCTTGACCTTGTGAATACCCTTTCCAATGGCAAAATCCAGACCCGCAATTCCATGAAGTTCCATTCCACCACCATCAAGCAGCGGTTGGGGCTGAACTTCAAGTACCACTTCCTTCGGCACACTTTTGGAACCGTCATGGCAGAGCTGAACACGCCGCCACATTTGCTTCAGAATCAGATGGGCCATGGAAAAATACAGGTCACACAGGAATACTACCTTGCCATTTCCAAAGAAGGTGTTGATATTCTTCGGGGAAAACTCAACCAACTATGATACTAGAACAGCCAGAGGAGTTATTCCTCTGGCTGTTGGCTTATAAATCAGTTCGCATCAATGCAGGTCTTAGAAAAATCTCTACCAAATGCAGTCAGTTCAATGAGTCCATGTAAAATCCGCAACTCCCCGCCTTTGCTTTCCCATTCATTTTTCAAATCTGCAAAGCAAGCATCCAGTTCTTCATATGCACCATCATATGTACAGTGCGTAGAGTAATCTATATTTATTAAACCTAAGCGGTTCAAATTATTTAGATAGGAGTATATTGCATCGCTACGATCGCAATATACAGCCAGATTAGTAAAGTTATGAACAACATCTACGAAGGATTTACCATCATTCATATATTGCTTGACATGGATAATTGGAAAAACAGACTGTAACTGTAAAACGCGAAGCAACTTAGCTTCGTCGGGTGTCAGTTGCTTGATTATCTCGACATAAGACGGATGAACACTCCATTTTGTATCCGTATTCATGGATGCAGCTAGTAAGTTGGCATACATATTACGAAGTTCTTCGCTATCATAGCAATATGCAATTTGTTGTAGTGCCGGAATTGCAACATAATTTTCGGGAGGCGTGATTTTTTCTTCTTCAACATATAGCATTTTTTCGCCCAGAAGACGAAGAGTTCTCTGGTAATTATACTGTTCTTGAGCAACCCACACTTTGATAGGAGACAGCTTAGCATCAATGACCTTTAGTGGTAAGCTAAGAATTTCTCCTGCGGTTTGCAATATCGGATGTGCTATATCATCATATGCTTTTTCTACAACTATTTTGGTTGCTTCTTTCGCTAATTCCTGAGTCTTATCTTCTTCCATGTTAAACCTCCATTTTTTTATCTTCATACATAGCCCGTATCTTATCCAGATACGCTTTGAATCCTTCCACTACTGGCTGCGGTTCCAGAATCTTCACCCTTCTTCCAAAGCCCAGGAGCCATCCATAGAACTGGTCGCTGACTTCCACGGTGGCTTCTACTGTGAAGTGGCCTTCGTCCAGTTTGGCGTAGATGGGAGCGGTATTGAAGAAGCGGTAGTCTTCTTCGGTGTCACCCTTTCTCCCGAACTTCTCCACGGCGGTATCCAGAAGGCGGTTGATAAAACGCAGCTTCACACGGTACTGCTTGCCGCTGTACATGGAGAAAACACGTCGGGTGTAGTTGGCAATGTCTATCTTCTCAAAGGCTTCTGCTCCCTCTCTTGGCAGCCCTGTCAGTTCCACGCCCTTCATTCTATCTACACGGTAATGGAAGAACTTCTTCGCCTTGCCTTCGTAGGCCAGAAGGTAGTAGTTGCCGTCGTTCATTATCAGTCTGTAGGGGCTGACAGTCACCATGGCTCCGTTCCGGCGTTCCACCTGTTGCCGCATATCGCTGATGGTGTGTTTCATGTACTTGAAGCGTATCTGCTCCGGCTCATGCCGCTGTCCGTACAGCTCCCGGCTCATAGCATCGTTGATGGTGTTGATGCTGTAAAAGACTTTTTCGTTAGTCGTCCGCACACGGCCCACAACATCTACCTCGTGGCGGATTTGGTCGGCATAGTTCTCACTGAGCATATCGCAGAGAATGTCTGTCAAACGGCTTGCGGTATCTTCAGAAACAAACTTGGCAGCATGGACACACTCAGCCAGAAGGCGGATGTCAATGGGTTCATACTTGCGGCGTTGGGCATAGAAGCCCTTGCGGTTGGGGTCGTAGAGAATCAGCTTGTCTTCGTCGTATTCATCTGCGGCAATGGCTTCCACCGCATACTCCATTTTGCAGTCATTTTCCAGAGCGTACATGACTTCGTTGATTTCCTGGATATCCCGATAGATGGAGCGGCGTTCCGCAAGGATGCCGAAGTCCGCCAGATAGTCAATGATATCCTTGGCGGATGCAAGGTGGTCTTCGTCGGTGTTCTTCAGAAGGTACTGGGTGACAATGTAAGATTTCAATTTCTGGTGCTTCGTGCGGCCTTGCTTGCCGTCGCTGCTCTCAGCTTTCTTCTTTTCGGAAATGATTCTTGGCATTGCCAGACCTCCTTTGCGTTTGTTTCTTGTATTGTAACACACTAAACGCAGTGAGAAAAGCCACAACTTCCCAAATTCTCTTGAATTTTCTGGACGGATATGATACCATAATTATGCGACGCAATTCAATAAGGACAACCGCAGGGAATGTGTTTTTTGCTTTGGCAAAAACGCATTCTCCGCTTTGCGTTCCCTGTGGGTTCCGAAGAATTGCGTCGCGGCAATGGAGCTATGCGTTTTTCAGTGCGTAGCTTCGGCTACGCACTTTTTATTTTGGAGGGGATAGAGATGAAAAAGATTTTTTTAGCAGCACTGTTAGTACTCCTGTTGTTATCATTCTCAGCCTGTGGCTGTAACCATCAGTGGAAATCAGCTACTTGCGAAGCACCCCAAACTTGTGAATTATGTGGTGCTACGGAAGGCGATGTTGCAGCACACGATTGGTCTGATGCAACTTGTACTTCTCCCAAAACATGTAAAACTTGCAATATCTCTGAGGGAGAGCCTATCCCTCACGAATGGGTTGCGGCAACTTGCACTGAAGCGAGAACTTGCTTTACATGTAAATTGACCGAGGGCGAACCCAACGGACACAGTATGATGGATGCTACTTGTACTGAAGCCGAAACATGCTCTATCTGCGGATTCAGTATCGGGGATTCTTTAGGTCACATACTGACTGATATAACACAAACACGGGAAGCAACTTGTACCGAAACTGGTATAAACGAGGGTTTGTGTACTAGATGCAATAAAACGCTGAGTGAAGAGATACCCAAGCTGGAGCATACTCCTGGAGAACAAACTATTTCTGTAGAGGCAACATATGATGCCGCAGGAACGAAAGTAGTCTCCTGCACTAGTTGTGGTACCGTACTAAATGAAGAGAGCTATGAACTGACTGATGAAGAAAAGGAAGCTTGGTATAAAAAGGCATGTGAAAAGCTTTCTTATGATACTGTCGCCAGAACTCCTACGGACTACATAGGCAGACGGGTAAAGATTACAGGTGAAGTAAACTTCATATGGGAAGAAGCCGATTCTGAAGGTAGCTATTCTGTTTATTTTGTATACACAAAAAAAGAATACGGATTCTATTTTGAAGACCCATATTATGTGCTGGTAGATAATTATGGTTCAAACTCTCGTATTTTGGAAGGCGATATCATTACATTCTATGGTGAACTTGACGGCCTCTACTCTGAATATGGCGACAATCAGCCAAAATTAATTGTAAGATACTACGACATCGTCAAGTAACAGGAGATTTTTCGCTATGAAGTTCTTCGTATTTATCCTTATGCTAATCTACATTTTTTCTCCAGTCGATTTAGCTCCTGGACTGCCCGTAGATGATATTATTGTTACTATCGGCTCTACTGCATATTTATTGACACCGAAAAATGATTGATGATAATGCTGGCAGAATAAAACTGCCAGCATTATTTTTTATATCAACTGTGCATGATTCTGAATTGCTTGCTCAATCTTCTGCGGCTCAATACCGATGTATCTTTGCGTGGTGGCGGCACTGCTGTGCTGAAGGAGCCGCTGCACCAATGCTATGTCAAAGCCGTTTGCGTTGTAGATTTCCGTTGCGTACCACTTGCGGAAGCTGTGGGTACTGATACCCTCGTACCCTAAGTAATCGCAGACAATGTGAAGCTGCTTCTGTACTGCCCGCTCTGTGATAGGAAACATAAGGTCATTCCGGCGGATTCCGTTCCGCAGACAGTAATTCTCCATGTACTGCTGAATGACCAGAGGAACCGTGAAGATACGTCGCTTGCCTGTCTTCTGCTCCACCACTTCCAGTCGGAAGCGGTCACCATCCCGAACAACATCACAAAGCCGCAGCTTCAGAATGTCACTGATACGCAAGCCCAGGTTGCCTTCCAACACAAGGGCTGTTGCGATACGCTCATTGGGGCGGCAGCCGCAGAAGCCTTCCTTCATGGTCTGGATGATTTCGGTGTATTGCTCCGTGGTCAGAGCCTTGGTTTTCTTGTTCATGGCTGCCCCTCCAGTGGGTAAAGTTCGTATTTGTGTAGCCCTTCTGTTCGCCTTTTGGAAGGAAGGGATTGCGGGCGTTGGAAACACCCGCTTTTGGTGTTCGTAAAATCTGAATTATACGAACTGTCCGTCAATCTTCATGGTATCGGACAAACTGGCTGTTATCTGGGCCGACTGCATCCAGAAGCAAGCCAACACCGATGCGGAAGCCATTGACGAAACAATCTTCTTCGCTGATATAGCACATCTGCTCCCGCAATTCCTGGTACTCCTGGAACACTCGCTTCCCTTCTTCGGACAGGCAGGAAACAAGCTGCTTGCTTAATTGTGTTGCCTTGTGACGAATGTCGCTATATTCGCTGCCATGAACAATGCACTGTTCGTTGGGAGAAAGTTTCCCTTGCCAGAGCTTATCTAACACATACATTCTCTTTCCCTCCTTTCGGAAGGGAGGGGATTACTCCCCGCCCTTATACGCTGATGGTGAAGCGGCGGCTGCTGACCTGCTTCGTATAAGCCTGGTACAGTTCCGGCAGAACCTTCTTGAAGGAAGTGCTGTCAAAGCGGTTGCTCAGAACAGAAGTCCAACGAACGATGTACTGTCCGGCAATCAGGTCCTCCACCTGTCTGGCTTCCATCTCAGCCTTGATGGAGTTACGGACACTGTCGGCTTCCGCCTTCAGTTCTTCCATCATTGCTTCGTACTTGTTCAGCAGTTCAATTTTGGCAAGCAGTTCAATCTTAGACATAGTGGGTATCTCCTTTGTAAATAAGTAATGTTGTTGCCGTCTCTCCGGCTGCCACAGCTCCTTTGTGTTTTTTTAGGACTTACAACAGACTGTGTTGAAATTGGGCTGTCCTTCATTGCTCCTTTATTATAGCACTAAAATCTCGTGTAGTCTATTGACAAATGCACCAAATATTAGTGCATTATATCGTGCAGTTTTAGCACTTGATATTAGTGCAATTCTATGATAGAATACGGATGATGGAAAAGGAGGCGTATTTTATGGCAATCCGTTACAAGGTGGATATTCTGGCAGAACTGAAGAAGAAGGGGTATTCTTCCACCCGCATCCGTG
>JAZNPV010000161.1:0-2764 GCA_045589835.1 Faecousia sp. | reverse complement strand
AGAGGATCTTTGATTAACGGCTGGTTAATATTACCCACATCACCGGAAAAAACAATTTTTTTGGTAATACCATCTTCCGTCAGCCACAGCTCGATGCAGGCAGAGCCCAGCAGGTGTCCAATGTCCGAAAAACGAACTACGATACCTTCTTCCGCTTGGATCACCTGACCGTATTCACAAGGACGGAAACGGGAGATCGCCCCAACGGCATCTGCCATAGTATAGACCGGCACTACCAGTTCGTCACCGGCACGCTGGGCTTTTCGGTTCTGCCACTCCGCTTCCGACTCCTGGATATGGGCAGAATCCCGCAGCATAATGTTGCACAGATCGCAGGTAGTTGTGGTTGCATAAATACTGCCCCGGAAGCCATCTTTATACAGCTTTGGCAGCATACCGGAATGGTCAATGTGGGCGTGGGTCAGAAAGACCGCTTCAATGGTATTGGCAGGTACAGGAATCGGCACATTCTCAAACACATCAATCCCTTGCTCCATACCGCAGTCCACCAGATATTTCTTGCCGCATACCTCCAAAAGTGTACAGCTTCCTGTCACCTCATGGGTAGCCCCAATAAATTGAATTTTCATAGTGAGACCTCCAATCGCTTTATATTATGAGAGGGTCGTATCATTTTCTATAAAAAGTATTTCCCCCGACAAACTCACGAACAAGGCTGGTTGGTGGAATTTCGTCATCCACATCTGCCTCGATCACATAGTTAAGGACTTTTACCATTCCGCGAACCTGCTCATAGCATTCTTCTTCCGGACCGATTGCCGTAAGCAGTGGGTAGATATGCTTCTTCAAAACCGCCAGCTCATACAGTGTGGAGCTGTTGAAGATCACATCCGCATTTTCCTGGTATGGGAATATCCATCGCTTCTCACCGTTTCTGACACTGTCCCACATGGACAGCGTTCTCTGGATGGAGGAACCACGGGTCTCATAGTCTCTGACGCTTCTGCGCAGCAGGCGCAGATAGGATGTGGGAATGCGGTTATGGTCGTCCAGATTCAGCGGCAGCAAGGGACTGACATACATCCGGAACACCAGTTCTTTGGAAAGCTGCTCCGGCAGTAAGACAGGGTTCAGTGCGTGCAGACCTTCCACGATGACCACGGAATCCCCATCCAGCTGTAGATAGTGCTCCGGCCATTCACGCCGCCCGGTCATAAAGTTAAAGCAAGGAATCTGTACTTTCCCACCGGAAAGCAGTCTTTGCAGATGCTCGCCAAACAGCCTGGTATCGATGGTGTTAATATGCTCCAAATCCAGCTTTCCGTCCGGGCCAACGGGACACTTATCCCGGTCTATGTAGTAATCGTCCAGACTCATCAGGATCGGCTTCTTTCCGTGAACACGCAGCTGTGTGGCAAGACGGTTGGCAGATGTGGTCTTTCCAGATGAGCTGGGACCGGCAAGCATGACCGCCTTGCACCCGCGGTCGCATATCATATCCGCAACCTGGGCGTAGCGCTTTTCATGGAGTGCTTCATTGACCCGGATCAGTTCCCGAAGTTTGCCGGATAGGGTCATTTCATTCAGATCCGCAACTGTTTTGCATTGCATCAGCTGTCCCCAGCGTTCTCCTTCTGCGCATACAGAGAAGAAGTTGGGCATGGACTCATACTGTCCGAGCTTATCTGCATCCAATTCATCCGGGAACACAAAAAGAAAGCCACCGTCAATGGGTACGATATCCCATACCTGCAAATATCCGGTAGAGGGAGCTAATTCCCCGTAATAGTAGTCAGCAAACTCGCCGTAAGAATACAAATCAAAATGCGGTGCCTCTCGCCATTGCAGAAGTCTTGTCTGATCCTCTCGTCCCTGGGCCGAAAACAGCTTAACAGCATCCTCTTTGGAGATCCTTTTACGAATCAGAGGAATATCTTGCTCTACAAGCTTTTGCATGTGCACTTTTAATTTCTCTGCGGAGAAATCCGGTTCGTTTTCGATATGGATATACAGTGCCGGTCCCAAGGTACAATCCATAGACGCCTTGGCATTGGGCCACAATTGAGACAGCGCCAGAAAAATTACAAACTGTGCAGTACGAGTATATACTTCTCGGCCTGCCGGATCGTCAATTTTGAGCAAATGGACAATTCCGTTTGATGCTGCCATTGCCGCACGAATGGAAGGTCTATCCGTACCTAAATCAGAATCACGAACCGGAATGTAATTCAGGTTAAATACTTCTCCAGCAATCTTTGCAGCCAAAGGCCGTTCCGACAGCTTCTTTCCGTCCATACCTAATCTATGGATAATTTGGAGCAGTGATTCACCACGCAAAGGAATGCACGCAATCCCATCAATCTTTAATTCCATTTATATGTTTCCCTCCCTTTCCTGTAGCTGTCAGGGTTTATACTTTACTGGGTATCCCATTCTTTTCTGCCAGATGGGCAATCACGCCACGGCGTGTCAGGATTCCGCAAAGAGTGTTTCTGCTGTCCACGATGGGAACAAAGTTTTGGTTTAAGGCTGCGCTGACTACCTCGCTCTCATCAGCATCAATACTGATGGGTGGGCAGAAATCCCGGCGAACAAGCTCTCTGACCCGATGGTTTTCCATCTCCAGTTTATCCAGCGAGCCGGTATTGAGCACATGGCGAAGGAAGTCACCCTCACTGACAGTTCCAATATAGTGTTGCTCCGCATCCAGAACGGGAATGGCGGTATAGCCGTTTCGCGTCATAACCTCCCAGCCCTGGCGAACCGTCTGTTTTTCGTTGAGAAAGACCGTGCAGGCTCTTGG
>JAZNPV010000160.1:0-2920 GCA_045589835.1 Faecousia sp. | reverse complement strand
GTAGTCTGCCTTCTGATTGCCACCGCGCTTGGAGAAGCAAATGAACAGTCCTACAAACACAAGCAGCATATGCCAGATGCAGGCATGAAGTGTCAGGAACCAGTGCCCATGCAACAGGCCGGAGGGCTCTGTAAAGGAAATTGCGCCGCCCAGCAGGTTGTACAGAACCATGAAGCTGTACATTCCGCGCTGCAGCTTCCCGGGCTTCAGCCAAGGGGCAATCAAACACATATACATTGGGATGCTGCAGAGCTGGAACGGAAAGTCGCCCCAGGAATAGCAGTTGTCCATCATCACAAAATAATAGAAGAACTGCTTGAAAACCTCTGAGATCGTGAGGAACAGACCGCAGAAAAATAAGATTCTACCAGCAACCTTATCGCTGACATTTCGAAGCTTCCATGCGGAGAAACTGCAGACAGCAAACCCAATTAAAGTAAACAGGATATGAAACGCACCATAAGCTGGAGGTGGCTCCATAGGCCATGATATTGACTCAAAGAAGGAATCTAACATCTCATTTGTCTCCTTTTTCTTTCTGCCGAGAACAACGCAATACTACCACAGGATCATTCCCTTGACAATACGGTTAGGCAAATCTTAATAAACCACAATAAAGCTTAAGGCTGGAAGCGATAAGCGCCGGGATTGCCCCGGCGCTTAAAGGAGTGTTCTTAATCAAGGGTTATTTACTGTGCCCATGAACAAAGGAATGTTATCTGTGGTAATGGCGAAAATGAAAGGTCTGTCCAGAATGAAGTCAATGATTTCTTCAGGAGGAGCCGGGCTTGTGGCACCTGGGAACTCAATGTATGCGGCAGCCTTGACGCCTTCTTCATCAATCTGTACTCTCACAGACTGATTAGCCGCAGTCAGGAAGATAGGAACATCTCCCGTGATCTCGCTGAAGTTCGCTGCACCTTCGTTGAACACATCTGTCACACCCATTTCCTGCAGACCGCCTTTTAGATCCATTGTGCTGTTGACGTCAAATTTGGGTACGGACAAATTCACCTTCATCCACTTTTCATTTTCCCAATCCTGCTGCAGCACCATCTGCATATACTGACCATCAGCCAGCACATCGGCGGTGGTATACCCTTCGTCCGGCAGAATGAACCACATCCGGCTTCCGTTTTTAAGGCTCAATGCAACAGCACTGAAGTTGTCGCCATAGTAGTAATACATCTGCGCCAGCTTCTTGTTCATGAAGGTGACGGTTTTATCTCCATTGGGAGCGTGGAATGTATCCTGCGTGTTTTTGCTTGCAGAAAATTCATCCTGCCACTTTGCCTGGAAGTAGATAGTGGAATACAGAGCCAGAATAGTATCCGGAGAGAGATTCACATTTGAGGTGGATTTCTTAAGGAAGCCCCCGGTGTTATTATTGATCCATGCACCGATAGCATTGTTGATTTTCTGGCTGCCCAAATCACCCTGGTAGACAGACGCATAATAGTAATAGGCGATGTTGTCCATGGTGTCCTGCTGGTAATTCAGACCGTTTTCCAACCATAGAGAATTGGCCAAGGTGGAGATCTCATGTCCGTTATCATTGTAGGCGCTCTCCCAAACCGCGCCAACTTGCTGACGAAGTGCATCGATATCTCTGGCACCGAACAAGTCCAGGATCTGCTGCCGACTTGCACCGTCGGTCAGTTCTGTCATCAAGGCTAGACCGATATATGCATTGATGGGAGACCATAACAGGTTTTCACTGCTTTGGCTGCTCAGGAACTGAGCGGAGCCGTTGGTAAAGAAAGGGGCAAGTGCATCGACTGTTTCCCTTGTCGTGCTCGACCGGAAATCTCGCTCTGCTTCCCACTTAGCCAAATCCGCCCGCCATTGGTCACGGTCCTTGTAATCATCCAGATCTGGACGCTGCATTTGCCGAGATTCGGACGCAATACTGACTGCTTTAGCGGAGATAACCATGGGCATACTCGGCAGATTGAAAAGTAGAACCAAGGCAAGGACAGCGGCAACTGCGCTGATCCAATATTTTGTCGTCTTCTTCTTTTTCCGCTTCGCTGCAGCGGTGACATACTTCTCATCCACATAGCCTAAGGCTTTTGCAACTTTCTCATTCATCAACATACCCCTCCTTTATGAGGTGTTCACGGAGCTGCATCCGGATCCTGCCCAGACGGACGCTTGCTGCGTTATCTCGCAGACCGAGATCCTTTGCGATCTCCTGCACCGAGTCACCGAACCAGTATCTGCGAAGAAATAGTGCCCGGTTATCGGCATTAATTGTTCCCAGAAAACGATTGATGGCTAGACCAAGCTCTCTGGCCTCTACGGTTTCCTCCAACGCAGGAGCAGGAATGCAGTTTGCCAGCTCGTCAATAGACACATCGTATCTGCCATCCCGTTTCTCAGCAGTATTGTACTTGACCCGATCCAGAGAAATGTTCCGTCCGGTCGCATACACATAGCCTGCCAGAGGATCCGGTTGCTTGGGTGGGACTGTATTCCAGACTGCAAGGTAAGTATCATTGACAGACTCTTCCGCATCCTGGTGCACACCAAGAATATTCATGGCGATAGACATCAGCCTATTTCCAAACTTTTTGGCAAGTGCTTCGATGGCACTTTCCGCCCTTTGCCAGAGGAGTTTTATGATTTTTTGATCGTCCATATACATCCCTCCTCACTTATGTAATAGAATTCCGGGGTGTTGATGTTACATCCATAATAACATATTTTGCAAAAATATGTTATACTGATTGTAACGAAACCCATTTTGCTCCGTCTAACCTATGAAAAGAAGGAGGTGGTGATAAGTAATGGATTACGAGAAACTATATAACTCCTACTATATGCAGGTCTATTCCTATGCCGTAGCCCTCACCAAGAATCCGGAGCAAGCAGAAGAAATAGCGCAGCATACATTCGTGAAAGCCCTCTCGTCTAAAGC
>JAZNPV010000159.1:0-53357 GCA_045589835.1 Faecousia sp. | reverse complement strand
CAGTTAGCAAAAAGGCCGCACATTTCACCTTGTTTGTCAAGATATATTTTGAAATTAGTTATAAAAAACTGGGCCCCGCTTTTCTGCGAGACCCAGCCTTCCTTAACTTAGTGACATTGGTCAAAAGGCCGCCCAACATATTTAGTATATCAAACAACCCTTTTCCTTGTCAACGTTTTATGTGTGTTATATATGTAAATCTATATTTTGTACAAGTTGGTTTTGTTTATTTTATATAATATTGCATATTGCAAAACGCAAAAAATTGTGTTATCCTATAGACACAAAGAGGTGATACCAATGTACAGGTAAAAACCTGAGGCTCAACGCAAACCGCGATCAGCAGCTTTTGGCAGTATACAAAGAAAACTTACAATCATTTGAAGCTTTTTCATTGTGATAACCAAAGAGTACCAAACGAAAACGTCCACAAAATGTATTTAAAATCTAACTGTCATTAAACTGGGCGCTGAAAGTATCTGTTGAAAACGGAAAGCCAACGAGCCAAAAATGCCCCCTTCTATCAAGGGAAATGTTCCGACACATAAGAGCTTCCCGCTGCTGGGAATTATAATGATGGCGTGCTGCGGAATGGATTTCGAACAAATAGAAGGCTGCATCCAAACTGTAGAAAGAGAGGTTAACCAATGATGTTAGATACTAAGACAGAACAGAAATGACCCTTGTCTGCACAAAAAGTTTTCTGAGTCAGACAGAAAGCTGCAGTCAAGGGTCATTTCACTTTTATAAGCTCGCCGCCTTACAGGGCGGTTTTTTTATTTGCTCAATACTGTTTCTTGTGCTATACTAAATGCATCATTTCCCGAAAGAAGGTATTTTATGACACTGGTACAGGGTCGCCCCGCTGACTGGGCCAACCGGCTTCCCAAGGAGATCCGGGTATATGACCTGCTGGACAGCCTGAACATCTCCTATCAGCGCATTGATCACGAAGCCGCCATGACCATGGAGGCCTGCGCAGCTGTGGATGCCGCGCTGGAGGCTACCATCTGCAAGAATCTTCTGCTGTGCAACCGGCAGAATACTGACTTTTATTTGCTTATGATCCCCGGTGACAAACCCTTCAAAACAAAGGATCTGTCCGCTCAGATCGGGTCTTCCCGGCTGTCTTTTGCATCTGCTGAATATATGGAGGCCTTTCTGGATATTACCCCTGGATCCTTAAGCGTACTGGGCCTGATGAACGACAAGGAAAATCGGGTCAGGCTGCTGATCGACCGGGATCTGCTGAAGGGAGAGTACATAGGCTGCCATCCCTGCATCAACACCTCCAGCCTACGGCTGCGGACGGAAGATCTGCTGCAGGACATTATCCCCGCCATGGGTCATACGCCCACCTTTGTCAGTCTGTAAGCCATACCCCCGCTGCAGAGGAACGACCATCTTATGTTCTTTTTGCAGATAAAGGGTCTGTTGCAAAAAAGCAACAGACCCTTGTTGCTTTCTCAGAGGCAAATATGCCTGCCGAAAAAGCCGTAATTCCCTGTTGGAATTTGTGGTTTCTTACTTATTCAAACACCGGATACAGGGTCATAGGCTCCAACAGCTGTGTGCCGGGACGCTCCACCTTACCGTTCTCATCGGGAACAAATACAATGGCCAGCACCTTGCGGCCTTCCTCATCGGTCTCCTGCTTGGCCCAGCCCTGCAGGGTCTTCCCTTCCGGCACCTGCGCCGCCGGCAGAGTCAACTGGCGGCAATCGGCGTCCACCATCATGGAGTTTGTTTCCTCTGTCACGAAGGTCAACCGCACCTGAACACGGGGCTCTTGAATCCGCAGATTGGTCATGTTGTTCACAAGAAACCGGCCGTCTTGCTGCCGTTGGAAGAAGAAAGTACTGGCAGCATCGTAAACTTTAACTGTACCGTTGGTGCGGGTCACATTCAGCTTCAGCGCCACATAAACAGAAAATAGATCGTCGCCGTAACGGTAGAAGTCGCTGACGGTTATGCTGCTGTCATCAATCCGGTAAGCTGTATATTCCTGCATGAACACTTCCGTAGCGCAGATATCCTTGTAGATCTGGGAGTTGCTGTCAAAATGCTGACGCAGCTTGCTTCTGTCTACTGCACGGATCGCATACAGCGCCTGTGCTTTTGCCGCCTCAACGGCGATAGATTGCTCATCCCCGGTGATTTGGGGCAGGTCAAAAGAAGCGGTATATACACGGTTTTCCGTCAAAGTCACCGCTGCATCGGAGCCGTCTGCATTTTTGACTGTTACCTGGGGGGCTGTCAGCAGACCGTCCAGCTGCAGAAGCTGGGTTCTGTAACCGTGGACACCTTCCGGCAGGTATTCTTCTGCCAGCGTGTCTGTATATTTGGCGGTGTGGCTGCTGTCCAGCGCCACATTATTGATATATACCGTCTGGTCGGCAGCCGCTTCCACCAGAACGGATTGCTCCCGCTGAAACAGCAGTTCCACCTTGTCCAGCTCCCATGTGGTGATGCGGGTGGCAGGATCTTCGGTTCCGGTCATGGTGAAGGTGGCAATTTTCTCATCACCGTGGCGCACTGCATATTTCCGGCCTCCGGAAAGACCGGCAGAGGTTTTCATGAATGTCAGCGTATCATTGCCTACTTTTTCTTCCATGTAGGTGCGGTAAGCTGCGCTGCCCTCATAAGCGGTATCCGCAATTCCCGCTTTTTCATAAAGGGCTTCCCAATCCGGATCGGCAAAAAGCTGGGTAAAAATTTCCTGACTCTTATTTTCCGGCTGGGATGCCTGATATGTCTGCAGCCATGTCCGCAAGGGGGCCAGCAGCAGAAACATTGCACAAAGTGCCAGTACCACGAAGGCTCCGTAAATGCTGTAAAAGATCACCGTACCCTGGCTGGGCTTTTTCTTTTGCCCGACCTTGGCAGGTGCTTTGGGGGCAGACTTGTCCATGTATTTTCCCTGATACATACTTATCCCTCACCGCCTTCGCTGTCTGCAGGCTTCACCATGAAAAAGGTAGGCATTTTTCTGGGCTGCTCCTGCAGAACCGCATGGTTGTTGATCATTACGATCTCTCCCGCTTCCCCGTAGCGGCCGTAGTTGTCACGATACAGCATAGCCGATGACGCGCCGCCGTCCAGATTGCAGGCGTTTACCGCGCCGTATTCCACCATAATATCAATCAGATCCGCATAGGTGGCACCCAGCGAACCGGCCTGCCGGCCGTTGACGCACACAAAGATCACGGTGCCGTCAGCCCGCTGGCCGATAGCGGTGCGAGGGTTGTAGCCGGAGTTGCTGGCAAACTGGGTGTCATTGACCTCGCCGTTGATCAGCAGCGCCGGTCCGAAGGAGCAGCCGTCCCGAATCTTCATTTCCTTTGCTTTGGAGGCGGTCATATTGCCGGAAACCACCAGCACATTATCCTCGGTAAAGCCCGCAAAGCCATCCCGGCAGGTACCGTCGTCCCATACGATCTGGCCTCCGGCTACGGTCAAGCCTTCCGGCAGACTGCCCACATAGGAGCCCATGGTGCCGTCGTCGTTAAAGGCACCGCCGTTAATGGCGGCCAGCGCCCCCTCAGTCCGAATCTGATTGTGGATACGGGTACCGGGGATCTCCGTGCTGTAATGGTCGGTGGAGGTAGCCAGGTACACATCCTGGGGATTGCGCACCAGCATCACGTATGCGGTGTAGGTGTCACCGAATATCTGCTCGATGCGAATGCCGTCAGGATAATCCTTCCACTCGTCGCTGGCAATCTGCTGATCGGCCATGTTAATAATGATCTGAGAAACATCCGAAACATCATCCTGCAGCGGCGCATCCACCTTGGTGCGAATTCTCTCCACCGTGTCCGCACCGATGAACAGAGCCGGACACCATTTCATACCGCTGGATTCCAGCATGGACATGGTCAGCACATCCCGTGCCGCCTGAGAGGGGCCGTTGAAGATCAGGTTGCACACCAGCACCAGCCCGATAAAAACCAGCACCACTGCCGTCAGCACCACCAGCAGAAACCTCCGCAGAATACAAAACAGCAGCGATAACCCTTTCTTTGCATTAGTTTTCATAAGTTTTCTCCTTTTCCCGGGCAAAAACCCACCGCTGCTGTACGGTATAGCTCAGACCGAACAGTGCCGTCATCACCACGGCATAGATCACGCCCCGCAGCACCGTCTGGCCCGCGCTGATGCCAAACAGCAGATACACGCCGTGGGTCAGCAGGACCTGCAGCCCCATAATCAGCACTGCCAGAAAGATATACCGACTCAAGGCCCGGCCGGTGGGGCCTTTGCTGCGGAATACCAGCTTTTTATTTACAAAAAAGTTGAAAAGGGCGGATACTGCCCGGGCAGTTACTCCGGGGACTGCCGTTAAAGCGAAACCAGTCAGCACAGGACTCAGCAGATAGGTCAGCAGTGAAAATATACCCGCATCCAGCACAGCGCTGCTCAGAGAGCTGAGTGTGTAGCAGAAAAAATGGCGCAGAATCAGCTTATAGATCCGCCAGGAATCCCGCACCGCGTGAAAATGAGAGCTTTTGTTCTCTTCAATGTACACCGTGCGGATCTTTACCTCTTCAAAGGGGATCTGCCTGGCTTTCATTTCCAGCAGCATGTTTGTTTCGTACTCAAACCGGTCACCGGTTACCTGCAGCATCGTTTGCAGTACGGATACTGGAAATGCCCGCAGGCCGGTCTGGGTATCGGACAGGGTCATGCCCACAAACACCTTGAACACAAAAGACGTGATCCGGTTACCCCAACGGCTGCGCCGGGGCACTTGAGGCAGGGAAAAATCACGGACACCTAACGTGATCCTGCCGGTCTGCAGCATATGTAAGGAACAGGCGGTTGTATCGTCGGGATAGTGCTGATTATCACCGTCCACGGTGACCACGCCCAACCGGTCCGGACGGTTCTTCAGGAACCAAGCAAAGCCGGTCTTTAACGCGGCGCCCTTGCCCCGGTTGTGGGGGTGGTGCAGCAACTGTACCTGCGGATGCCGGGCGGCTGTTTCAAAATAATGCAGGTTTTCCTGCTTGCTGCCGTCGTTGATCAGAATAATATCGTCAAATCCCGCTGCCAGCAAGCCGTCCACAACACGCAACAGCTTCTCGTCCGGATCCAGAGACGGCAGCACTACACTGACTTTTGACAATGTTTCCATAAATTTTCCCTTCTTTTCGCGTAATGGTTGTAATACATGGGATCAAATAGGAATATGCTGTAAAATCATATCACATTTTCAGGTTAAATGGAAGTGGTATTCGGCAGAATGAAGATTTTTTTGACAGAAAAGGGACCCTTTGCTATAATAGCTCTATCTGACAAGAAATGAGGGATCCCAATGGGCCGTACTCTCCGTGCGTTGATAACAGCCATTGTGGTATGTTCAGCGCTTCAGTTGCCGGTTTGCGTTCTGGCTGCCGGTCAGACTGCTGAAGACATAACCGCCCACATCCGTTTTTCCGGCACCGGCTACGGGAGTATGGGCTTTCTGTCCGATGGTGATACATCGGATTACCGCACCGCCACCGGGGAAACGGTAATCACTCTCCAAAGCGACACGCTTATGGCGGGGCTGTATCTGATGTTTGATCTGGAAAGCGGTCCCTATACTGTGACGAACCCTGCCACCGGCGCAGTTTTTACCGCCGGCAGCAACGGCTTCTTGCACGAATACATTGATTTGGAAACAGTCTTTGGCGCGGTCAAAAGTGTGTCGCTGACGTTTCCCGATGGGGTACGGCTCAGTGAGATTCGTGTGTTTTCTTCGGGTGTACTGCCGGAGGATGTGCAGCAGTGGTCTGCGCCGCTGGATGGCGGTGCGGATCTGGTGCTGTTCTCCACCCACGGAGACGATGAGCATCTGTATTTTGCCGGACTTCTGCCAGCTTACGGGGCGGAAAAAGGCTGCCGGGTGCAGGTGGTTTATCTGACCGATCACCGCAATGATACCAACCGAAGAACCCATGAAATGCTCAACGGCCTGTGGAATGTGGGCATCCGGGCCTATCCGGTCTTTGGCAGCTTTGCCGACTTCCGGATCGACAGCCTGCAGGGAACCTATGACCAGTACCAATCTCAGTACGGCACCAGCCGGGATGATTTGCTGGAGTTCGTGGTCACCCAGATCCGCAGATTCCGGCCGCTGGTGGCAGTGGGTCACGATCTGCAGGGGGAATACGGCCACGGCATGCACCAGGTATATGCGGATCTTCTGACAGAGGCGGTATCGGTTACAGATGATCCGGCCGTCTTTCCGGAGTCTGCCAAGACATATGGTACTTGGCAGATCCCCAAGCTGTACCTGCATCTGTATGGCGAGGAACATACCATCATCGACTATGATACGCCGCTGGAAGCTTTCGATGGCTTGACCGCTTTTCAGGTCAGCCAGAAGCTGGGCTTCCCCAGTCACAAATCCCAGCAATGGCCCATGTTTGTCAACTGGATCTACGGCGAGGACGGACAGATTACAAAAGCATCCCAAATAAAAACCTACAATCCCAGCCGTTTCGGCCTTTATCACTCTGCGGTGGGCCCGGATGTGCAGAAAAATGACTTTTTCGAGAATCTGCTGACCTACGCCCAGCAGGAGGAGCAGGCGCGCCTGGAACTGGAACGGTTAGAACAGGAAAGACTGGAACAGGAGCGGCTGGAGCAGGAGCGTTTAGAGGCGGAACAGCTGGAACAAGCACGTTTGGAAAAAGAACGGCAAGAACAGGAACGCATGGAGCAGGCCCGTCTGGAACAGGAGCGGTTAGCGCAGGAACGGAGAAAAATCGGGACCTTGCTGATTGGCATTTTATTGACTGCCGCTGCAGCTCTTGTAGTCGTGCTGCTAAGACTTTTGGGCAAAAGAAAACGCCGCGCTTACGAAACACGTCGCTAACGGATAAATGATTCCACAAGGAGTGTACACTATGACCGAAAAGGATTTTAAAACGAAATCTCCTCTGCTGATCTTCCTCAGCTACTTTAAAAATCATAAACGCCTGTTTATTATCGATATGCTCTGCGCTGTCCTGATCGCCGCCATTGATCTGGCCTTTCCGTTGGTGACCCGCAGCGCCCTGTATGACATGCTGCCCAACAATTTGTTCGGCACTTTCTTTACCGTGATCGCCGTGATGGTGGTTTGTTATTTACTCCGGGCTTTTCTGAACTATATCGTCTGCTATTACGGCCACACCTTCGGTATCCGTGTTGAGGCAGACATTCGGGCAGACCTGTTCGGCCACATGCAGAAGCTGAGCTTTGATTTTTATGACCGGAACCGGACAGGGCATCTTATGAGCAGACTTACTGCAGACCTGTTTGAGCTGACAGAGCTTGCCCATCACGGTCCCGAGGACCTGCTGACCTCCGTCATCACCATCATCGGCGCACTAATCGTCATGGCAACCATCCAATGGCGGCTGGCGCTGGTAGTATTTCTGCTGATCCCCATTTTTCTGATCGTGATCTTCACCCTGCGCAGCAGCATGTCCAAGGCATCCAAAGCTGTCAAGCAGAAAATCGGAAACATCAACACAGAAATCGAATCCAGTCTTTCCGGCATCCGCACCGCCAAGGCTTTCGCCAACGAAACAGTGGAAAATGCCCGTTTTGCCGCCGCTAACAACATGTTTAAGGGCTCTAAACGGAAATATTACATGGCCATGGGCCGATTCTTTGCCACTATGGAATTCTGGCTCTGCAGTCTGAACATCATCGTCATCGGCTACGGCGGTTACCTTATCATGCGCGATCAACTGGATTACCGGGATCTTTTGACCTTCACCCTGTACATTTCCGCATTTATCAATCCCATGCGCAAGATTTCCGGCTTCTCCGAGCTGTTTGCCAACGGCTTTGCGGGCCTGAACCGGTTCGTGGAGCTGATGCGCACCGAGCCTTCCTTGAAAGATAAAAAGGATGCCAAGCCGCTGACTGCAGTAACCGGACATATCACCGTCAACAACGTTTCCTTCGCCTATGAGGGAGATCTGGCTGTTCTGCATAATGTGAGTCTGGATATCGCCCCCGGCGAAACAGTAGCCATCGTAGGCCCCTCCGGTGGTGGCAAGACTACGCTCTGTCAGCTGATCCCCCGCTTTTACGATGTATCCGGCGGCAGCATTCGCATTGACGGAAACGATGTTCGCGATGTGACCCAACAAAGCATCCACCAGAATATCGGCATCGTGCAGCAGGATGTGTTCCTGTTTGCCGATACGGTTATGGAAAACATCCGCTACGGCAGACCGGATGCATCCGACGGAGAAGTTATAGAGGCCGCCAAAAAAGCAGAAATCTATGAGGACATTCTGGCAATGCCCAATGGCTTTCAGACCTATGTAGGCGAACGGGGTGCCCTTCTGTCCGGCGGACAGAAACAGCGGGTAGCCATTGCACGGATCTTCCTGAAAAATCCGCCCATTCTGATTCTGGATGAAGCCACCTCCGCATTGGATTCCGTGACCGAAGCAAAGATCCAGCGGGCATTTGATGCATTGGCCGTAGGCAGAACCACGCTGATTATCGCCCACCGGCTGTCCACCATCCGCTCCGCAAACCGCATCGTAACCATTGCAGACGGTGTGATCACCGAAGCAGGCACCCATGAGGAACTGATCCGCAATAACGGGATTTACGCAAATCTGTACCGCACCCAGCACAGCCAGCCCCAATGACCGACCCGGCAAAAAGTTGTTTCAAAAAACCGCAATTTTCCCTTGCTATTTTTCAAAAGATGTTGTATACTATCCTAGCACCTGCCGGTGTGATGGAATTGGTAGACGTAGTGGACTCAAAATCCACCGCTGGCGACAGCGTACCGGTTCGAGTCCGGTCACCGGCACCAATAGATAACCCTCGATGATACAATTCGCATCATCGAGGGTTGTTATTTTTGAACGAATTGCTATAATGTAGATGTTAGTGCACTAGTAACCAACCATATACAAAAGGGGGTATCGCAATGAAAACAAAAAACTGGAATATCTTAATTTATTTACACGGTGCTTTGCTTTTGTGGTTCGTATTATTTGTCACTAGTCTGTTCATACCGGATGGAGGCAAAACCGCCAGTGTGCTTGCTATTGGAAATGCATTGTTTTTATTTGCTAATATCCCTCTGGGTATCTTTAGTTTGGTATTAAACAAAAAGAATTATTTCGATCAGCACAAAGCTTTAGTTATTGTCTTATCTGTTATAAACATGATTGTTGGTATTATTATGTGGCTCTTTGTTGTAATGTTTATGCAAATGCCGTAATTTAGCCGTTTAACGAATGCAACGCTCCACGCAACTGCGTTGCATTGTATCAAATTGTGTAGTATATGCCAAATAAAAAGAGAGGCATTTGCCTCTCTTTTTATTTGCTAAAGGAAACGGACTCGAACCCATAGCAGTGGAACTGTCCAGTGGACAGTTCCTGCCACCAGTTCAAAAACTGGTGGCTACCTCTATTTTCTGCCATCGGCAGAAAATGCAAATCGAGTCCGGTCACCGGCGCCAAAGCCCTAAAGGCGTAAGCCTTTGGGGCTTTACTTGTTACCTCTTCACTTTTTACCCATAAATGCCTTTAGGTCTTTGAAGTAATAAGTAATCGTGAATAGTGAAGAAGTTAAACTATCCACAAAGCGGATAATATTCAATTTTGTTTTGGTGCATCCTCAATTCGAGGCAGTAGTTCTAAACTTAACAAATACTGCAATAATTCCTTACTCAGATATTCTTTGCTTGCAAAGGCATCCTCGTCAGATGGAGCAGGCATAAAACCGTCGCAGGCAATGGTATACGGTTGCTTTTTTCTGACTTTCTCCAGTGTGCAATGTCCGCAGTATACACGGAAAATTTTTCGCTGATCAAGGGCATAGTGCTGATGAAAATGTGCGCAGTTTTTGCAATAATTATTTTCCATAATTTTCACCTCAGCAACATTATAGAGTTTATAGCTCTAAAAGTCAATAGAGTTTTATACTCTATGGTATGCTGTTTATGAGGTGGTCTTATGGATTATACACAGAGAATTCGGGCTTTGCGTGAGGACAATGATATGACACAAGCAAAGGTTGCACTACTGCTGAAAGTCGGTCAAAAAACATACTCAGACTATGAACTGGGAAAAACCAGAATCCCTGTAGACAGCCTAATTGTACTTGCAAAGTTATATGATGTGAGCATGGACTATATTTGCGGTGTCAGCGACATACGCAAGCCATTTCCTCAAAGCAAAAATAGATTGAACGCACCGTGCGGAGGGAAAGAAACCTGATTTGTTAGGGACAAAATACAGTAGAGTACATTGATATCGAGATAAATACTATTCACCGATTTCAAAAATCGCTGGTATCACGCACTTTTTGCTTAAATCCTGTAAAACAACTTGTATAAAAATATGGGATGCTCCTATGGGGCATCCCATATTTTTATACCGGTGGCGGTCAGACGCGAACCAAAGGTGAGAGTCTGGCCGCAAGGCCGAACACTGCCGGTAGCAGAGACAGCGAGCGCGCAGCGTGCGCTGCTGAAAATATAGGACACCGCAAACGGACACCGGCATCAAAAGAAACTGCAGCTTTCTTTATTCCTAGCATTGTTCATATTTAGGCCCAAAAATATAATTTACTTGCAATTCCAGGCGGTTCGACTTATAATGTATACTGGAAATGAATATACGTCAGGAAGGGATACAAAGAATCGCTATGAGAAGGCAGCTTAAAATCTTAATCATTATTCTGCTGGCCGTATTATTGGCAGCGGTAACCTTCTGCGTGATCAAGTTTTGGTATCCACACCATCAGACTGCCAGCAATTTTTCTGATGAGCGGCAGGTTATCCTGCGTCAGCTGCAGGACGGTGTTTTGGAAATATCCTGGCCCGAAGCCAGAAATGCAGACCGTTATCTTTTTGAAATCCTGATCCCCGGCAATGATGGCAGCTATCAGCCGGAATACATGGGTTATGTTTCGGGAAAAACCAGCCACACTGTCTATAACCTGCCAACAGACAGCCCCAGAACCATTCGTATCAGCGTGGTCAGGGAATACCGCATTCCCTTCTCCGATACCCCCCGGCAGAAGATCAGCGGAGATCCCATTGTGATCACCGACCTGTTCTGTCCGCCGCAAATCCAGCATATCAGCTGGATCCCCGATCCGGACACGGATACGGTGAGCATTGCGCTGACACCGGACACCGGCTGCACTGCCCGTCTGTACAAAATCTCTCAGAGCGGTGAATCCGAACCGGTGGAGACATTGGAAAGCGGAAAGACGACGCTTTATTTTGGAGCCGAAAAAAACTGGCCCATCCCTTCCTACTCACAACCGTACACATTTACCTTCGACGCATACCGTCAGGCAGAAGGATATATCTATTACGGCACGCAGACTGATCCGATCACCCTGACCCATGAAGACCTCTTGGGAACCACCCTGTACTTAAACAGTACCGATGAGGCCGACAACCGCTTTACGCTTAGCTGGAACGAGGCAAAAGGTGACTATTATATTCTGCAGCACCGGGCATCAGAGGATGCGCCGTGGCAGACGCTGACGGAGATTCCCGCAAACAGTGAAAGAAGCTACACCACACCCCCCCTTTCTCCTTACTCCAGTTATGAATACCGGGTCATTACCCGCCGGGAATACGGCACCTTGGAGGATGCCCCTGTATCTCAGTCGGAACCGCTGTGTGTCACCACCCAGTCCAAGCTGATCTATTCCACCATCTGGCCCATACAGGAGCTGACGGTCTATGCCGATGCCGACGGCACCAGAGAACTTGGAAAAGCTAAAGAAGGCACCGCCTTCTGTGTGCTGGCGTTGGAAAACGGAAAATTCCGTGTGAGGTATCAAAACCGCGAGGGATATATAGACAGCAATTACTGCATGATCAACCTGCCGGAATTTTTAGGAACACTATGCAGCTACGATATTACCAACAGCTACAATTCCCTGTATAAGATCCACGAATATGATATCCCCGATGTTACGGGCAAGGTAATCGCCGGCTACGAGCAGGTCCGGCTGGCACAGGACAGCTATCTGGTGCCTCTGCTGTACCCTACCGCATTAAAACTGGAGCAGGCTGCTTTAGCCGCAAAAGCAGAGGGCTACACCATTAAGATCTACGATTCCTTCCGTCCTCTGGCTACCACCCTGGCACTGTATGAGCAGACAAAGACCTTTATTGACGAAATGATCCCGGAGGATAAGCTACCGGAAGATTACACGCCTTCAGAGTCAGGATACTCCTCCTACACCTATGCCATGTACATGACGGACAATGGCAGATACGCGCTGAGCTTCTTTCTGGCCAAGGAGCGTTCCCGCCATAATCAGGGTATCGCCATTGACATGACGCTGGAAACCCCATCCGGCGAGCTGCCAATGCAGACGGACATGCACGATCTGAGCTGGTACTCAGAAACCGCACAAAATCAAAGCAACGCCGATACCATGGCCCGGATCATGAAAGATGCAGGCTTTGGTACGCTCATCTCAGAATGGTGGCATTTTCAGGATAACGAGGCTTATGACACGCTGAACGTACCGGCACTGATGAGCGGCGTGACTCCGGAATGCTGGATGGCCGATGAACACGGATGGCGGTACCGCTGTGCCAACGGCCAATACTACACCGATTGCACCAAAACCATTGACAGTCAGCGATATAGCTTTGACCAATATGGTTATGTAAAAAATTGATGATGGAGAAAAGATATGAAAGATTTTCTGAAAACTGTAACAGGAAAGATCTGTGTAGCCGGTGCTGCGCTTCTCCTTCTGGCAGGCATCGTCTGCGGCAGCCACTACCTCTGGTATTACCTGCAGCCCAAATTCCAGAATGTAACCATTGAGCTGGGCGAAGACCTCCCCCCTGTCAGCGCATTTCTGACTGAGCATGGCCGGGCGGAAGACGCGCAGCTTATCACGCCGGTAGACCAGATCGATCTGACGGCAGCAGCTTCTTTGGAACTGACCTTTGCCTACAACGGCAAGCAGGACGTGGCATCTTTAATCATCGTGGACACCACCTCCCCCACCGCCAAATTCCACGATGTTACCGCAGAAATTACCGAGGAACTGAAGCCGGAGGATTTTGTATCGGATATTTTTGACCTGAGCGAAGTAACTGTTTCCTTTGCCCAGCCCCCGGTCCTGCCGGACACTTATGACGGTACTTCCATAGAACTGGTTGTGGAAGACACAAGCGGCAACCGGATCACCGGTACCTGCGCTATCTCCTATATCTGGATGCGCAGCACCTATACATTGGAACTGGGTGAGCAGCTTGAAAAGGCAGATCTGCTGCTGAATGCGGAAAAAGATGCAGATAAGCTGGATCAGGCTGTGCTGGATCAGATCAATGCCTCCCCTGTGGGCACCTACACCGTCACCGGCACTGACGGCAGCAGTATAAATGAATGTGTCATTACAGTACAGGATACTGTAGCGCCGGTATTGGAACTGCAAGACGTTTCTGTGGACCGGAACGAAAAGGTTTCTGTGGAAAATTTTGTTGTCTCCGTCAGCGATGCCTCCGGTGAAGTGACCACCAGACTGCTGGATGCCATCAGCACCAAAGCCTCCGGTACCTTTACCGTCACCATCGAAGCAACGGATGCCAGCGGTAATATCACATTGGCCCAGGCCACGCTGGCTATCTATACCGACACCAAGGCACCTGTATTGTCCGGACTGTCAACCATGACTGTGGAAAAGAATTCTGCACCGGATTACGAATCAGGCGTCACCGCCTGGGACGCGCAGGACGGCAACGTAACCTTCACCTACGACGCCAGCAAGGTAGACACCTCCGTTGCAGGCACCTACTATGTGACCTACACCGCACAGGATAAGCGGGGCAATCAGGCCATTTCCCGCCGCAAGATCGTTGTAAATCACGATGCCGAGGATACGGAAGCGCTGATTTCCTCCATTGCAGCCGATCTGAGTAATGATGTGGAAAAAATCCGGGATTATGTACGCAACACTATCAGCTATAACAGCAACTGGGGCGGTGATGATCCCATCTGGTACGGCCTGCAGAACAAGGTAGGTAACTGCTATGTGCATGCACTGATCCTTGACGCACTGCTGAAAGAAAAGGACTACACTACCCAACTGATCTGGTGCAAGGATAAGACCCATTACTGGAATATCGTCTCCATTGACGGTGTCTGGAAGCATGTCGACGCTACGCCGGGTACTCTTCACAGCCGCTACAGTCTGATGTCCGATGCCCAGCGGTATGAGACCCTCTCCGGCAGAGATTGGGACCGGGAAGCCTGGCCTGCCTGCCCCTGATTGCTTATGATAGTAAATGTACTTATTTTTCTGATCGGACTTTTGGTTTATGCCGGCTACGGCATTGGGGGTCTATGCTACCTGCTGGCCGCCACCGCTCTCAGCTACGGCTTGGGTCTGGCGATCCAGCGTCGGCGCTGGCTTTTCTGGGCCGGCTGCGTTGTCATTGCAGGCATGCTCCTGCTGATAAAGCTCCAGCCCCTTACCGGTTTGTCTGTACTGGCACCATTGGGCGTTTCCTACTTTTCCCTTCAGATCATAGGCTATATGGCTGATATCTACCGGGGGAAGCAGGCACCGGAGCGGAATTTCTTCCGCTACGCCCTGTTTATTACCTATCTGCCTCACCTGTTTCTGGGGCCTATCGAACGGTATAATCCCTCTTTACTGACTAATCGCCGGATTACTTGGGAAGGGATTGGCTGCGGCGCTGCCCGGGCATTGTGGGGCGCGCTGAAAAAGCTGGTGATTGCCTCCCGGGCAGGTGTGATCGTGAGCGCTGTCAGCGCAGCACCGGAAACCCACTCCGGCGCTTACGCGCTGGCTGCCATGCTCCTGTATTCCCTTCAGCTTTACAGCGATTTTTCCGGCGGTATCGATATGATACTGGGCATCTCCCGGATGCTGGGTATCCGGATGCACGAAAATTTTGACGCGCCCTATCTTTCCCAGTCTTTTCAGGAATTCTGGCGGCGCTGGCATATGGCGCTGGGCGGCTGGCTGAAAGAATATGTGTACATTCCCCTTGGCGGTAACCGGAAAGGCAAGCTTCGTAAGCTGCTGAACCTGCTGGCTGCGTTTCTGGTGTCGGGCATCTGGCACGGCATCGAATATCTGCTGTGGGGCGTAATCAACGGCATATTTGTAGCTTTTGGCACAAAATTGCAGACCCGCTGGAAGCACCTGAACCGGATCGTTACCTTTCTTCTGATTTCCCTGCTCTGGTCCTTCTTTATCTGGCCTGATGCCATAACCGCAGGAAAGATGGTGCTTTCCGTATTTACCACCCTTAACTACAGCGATTTTTTCCGGCAGATTGGTTCTATGGGACTGGTTCTCAGTGACTGGATCGTTCTGGCCGTATCCGCCGGCTGGCTCTGGTGCTATGACCTGTGGGCAAAGCCCATAGGTATCCAGTATGCCAAATGGCATCCGGCAGCCAAAGCTGCCATTATCGGCATCTTGGCGCTGCTGGTGCTGGTGTTTGGCATGTACGGCATCGGCTTTGATGCCCAGTCCTTCATCTACAGCAGGTATTAAGTTATGAAACAAAAAACAAAAACCGTCCTTTCCGTAACCGCCGTGGTTCTTGCCTTTGTTTTGCTGCTGGGCTTTGTTTCCCGGCTGCTCAGCCCTAAATACATGACCGATCTGGTAGAGGGCAGCATGCTCAGCCAGTACTACCGGGAATCCGGCGGCCACGATGTGATCTTTATCGGAGACTGTGAGGTTTACTCCAATTTCTCTCCCATGGAAATGTACCGCAGTCAGGGGATCACCGCCTATGTGCGCGGCTCCTCCCAGCAGCTGATCTGGCAGTCTTACTATGTTTTAGAGGAGACCCTGCGTTACGAGACGCCTAAGGTGATCGTCTATAACGTCAACGCCATGCGCTACAGTGAGCCGGTCAGTGAAGCCTATAACCGGCTGACCATCGACAAAATGAAATGGTCAACCCAGAAGATCGAAATGATTCTCGCTTCCATGACCGGGGAGGAGACCTTCCTGTCCTACGTATTCCCTATCTTGCGGTATCACTCCCGCTTTGATGAACTGACATGGGAAGATCTTACCTACCTGTTCCGCACCCGGGACAACACCCATAACGGCTATCTTTTAAATCAGAATATCAAGCCTGCGGAAAATCTCCCCTCCAAACGTCCTCTGGCAGATTACCGGTTTGGAGATATCTGCTATGAATACCTGGAGAAAATGACAGCGCTATGCAAAGAATCCGGCGTTGAACTGATCCTTATCAAAGCCCCCAGCCTGTACCCCTACTGGTATGAAGAGCAGGATGCCCAGATCACAGAATTTGCCCGGGAACACGGACTGACTTACTACAATTTTACCGAATGTACAGACACGATCGGTCTGGATTTCCAAGTGGATACCTACGATGCGGGTCTGCACCTGAATCTCACCGGTGCAGCCAAGCTGTCCCGGTATTTTGCCGATATTCTGGTACAGGAACACGGCATTGCGGACCGCCGGCAGGATCCGGAAACCGCCCGAATCTATGAAGAGAAATTAGCAATCTATGACACCGCTATCCGGAAAGGAGCAAATCCATGAAAAAACTCATCGTTCTGCTGCTGGCACTTGGCCTGCTGGCCGGACTGGCCGCCTGCAATTCCCAGAACCCCAATACCACTACACCGCCGGAAACTACCGTCACCCCCGAATCCACCGATCCTCCGGAAACCAGTTCCAGCCAGACGCAGCCTCCGGAGAATACAGACACAGAAGCATTTACCTTCACCCTCAGCGATATCCCGCTGGTTCCCGGTGCTGCGTTCGATGAGAGCAAAATGCCGGAAGCCGCCTCTGTATTTCAGGTTCCCAGCTGCGCTATCGAAGGTACCGACAACGTGTATAACTACACTACCGTTGAGGTGACTGTCTTTGATGACGGCAATACGCCTGTGATCTACTCCATCTACCTGGCAGACCCCAACACAGCCACAGACGAGGGGCTGTATCAGGGCGACGATCTGGCCGCGGTAGAGCGGCTCTATGGCACTGAATACACAAAAAACGGCTCTGAGCTTGTATACCAGAAGGGTAACACCCAGCTTCGCATTATTGTGAATAACGATATTGTGACCAGCATTGAGTACCGCATGGTTACAGCTTAAAAAGGAGTGTTCATCATGTCCAGTTTTGAAAATCTTCGTGTAGTCGATAACTTCTACCAGACTTCCCTGTTCTTTCCCATGCCCACAGTGGTCATCAGCACCCTGTGTGAGGACGGCTCCACAACCTTGGGTCCCTACAGTCTGGTGCAGCCCTACTACGTGGCAGGCAAGGATTATTACGCCATGCTGCTTTCTTGCCGTAACTCCTCCAATACCGCCCAGAACATTCTGCGCACCGGCAAATGCGCCATCAACTTTGTGGATGACAAGCCCAAGACGTTCAAGGAGTGTGTTAAGCTCTCCTGGCCCGGCGACAAGCCGGAGGACAAGATGCCCAAGTGTGAATTTAAGCTGGAAAAGAGCCTGATTGAGGAAACCACCGGTGAGAGGCGCCCCATGGTCCTGTCCGATGCCATTCAAGTTATCGAATGCACATGGGTGCGGGAATTGGACAATGCCCAAAACGATGTCCCCGGAGAGCTGAACGGCTATGAGCCTCCCTACCACGATTTCAACGGTATTACCTCCAAATTCGGCGCCCACTTCATTCTGAAGGTGGATAAGATTCTGATGAAGAAGAAGTACGCCGATGCCATCATTGCGGGTGTGAAAGCCGGGGACTTCCCCAACCTGCCTGTGGACTACGGCTACCGGGACAGCAAGAATTTCTGGTTCCACCGGAAGACCCGCATGCGGGCAGAATTGCTTCCTATTCGTAAGCAGAGTCTGGAATCCGTCCGTTATGCTGCGGACCGGGCCGATGACAAGGTAAAATTTACGGACGATGCCCTGCAGACCATTTTGAATGTACCCCGTGTGTTCCTGCCGCTGGTGCTGAAGGGCTGTGTAGACTGGGCAAAAGAAAACAATGTAGACCTGATCGATGCCTCCCATATGCAGATCATCAACGACAAGCGGGCAAAAGAAAAGAACAGGAAATAAACTCCGCAGATAAACAGCATAAACGCAAAAAGGGCTGAATGTAAGGTCCATGCGGTCCGTGACCGCCCCTATATCTGTAAACGTAAGATACCCCCGGCAGGAATTTCCCTGCCGGGGGTGCTGGTTTGTATGGGGGCAGCGGGAGCGAGAAACCCGCTGCCCCGTCGGGCATTATACCATGCGCATGACGTGGGTGCATCTTGTTTGCGCATCGGTATTTATCAGGTTAAGGTGCCGGATTCCAGGGAGTCGCGTTTCCAGATGTGGTAACAACATCTTCCACAGCAAAGCTCTTGACCTGAATTTCAGGATTTTCAAATGCTTTCATAATTATTCCTCTCCTATGTTGTTCAGTGCGAAGTATTCCTTCGCAGCATTGGCAAATTTCATGATGCTCTGGTACAGCGGGTCGGTAGTACTGTCGCTTCCATCCATACGAGCTATATAGCTGGCCACGCTGTCTTCCGCGATCTTGGTATCGCCAGCAAATACGCTGACCATCTGGTTGGCATCCGCCACCACGATCTTGTCGATAGCAATGTAGGAATAGCCTTTGGCAGCATCAACCTTAATTTCCGGTGTACCTTCCACCGTCTCATAATAATGATTGGTGAAGCTGTAGCGGATGGTCTGACCCTTGTATGCCTCGGGAATCACAATCTGCAGCTCGATCCGGCTTTCCAGATTCAGTCTGGATATGGTGCCGGACATTGCTTCGCTGGTAACATCGACCTTACCCTGTGTTGCCAGATCCTGCTGGTCTTCCGTCAGCTCAGCATTGGCAAGATCGTCGGTCTTGTAGCCGAAGAACTCCTGGGCTGCCGCACCGTAGTTCAGCATATCCACCATCAGCTTCCATGCGTCCTTCTCATCCACGTCTGCCAGAATTTCCATTGCGTATTTACGGACAGATTTGGTATAGGATGCGCCAACCTGCTTGCCGTCCTTATCGTAGATAGTAACGGTCACTTCATCGGTCATTTCCTTGGCGGCTACGCCATTGTAGGAAATAACCAGATAATTATTCTCCTCATCTTTACTCCACTGGGAAGAGGGAATCTCAATCTCATTGATACTGTCGTCGGCGTAGGTGTGCTTGACTACAGCTTTGTAGCCGGTCCAATCAGTCTGCTGGTCCATGGGAACGGCAAACTGCATGTTCAGGCTGTTGTCCAGCTCCATGCGGGTAGCTTCTACGGCAGAAGGTACCTCTACCTGCTGGGTAATCAGCAGATTATCCATCAGCAGATCGCCGGCGGACAGGCTGATACGCAGATTGGAGACCACATCGGTATCCAGAACCTCATGCTCAAAAATCAGCGTCCAGGCTTCCGGCTCCTGCACTTCGTTGCCCTCTGCGTCGTACTTGTTCCATACCTTGACATAGAAGTAGCCGTCCAGACGCACCATCTTCAGCGTACACCACTCCAGAGCGTTGTAATCACCGTAGAAATAACCGGCAGTAGGATCATAAATGTTGGGATTGGTATCTGTACTGCTGTCCACATCCAGCCGCTCTGCACGGTAGTTTAACCGGAAATGATGGGTATCCATATTCACGAACATATGCACCTGATTGGGCGCGGCAGGATCATCGTTGCTTCTCTGCCACATGGTAATGTTCACGCCCGTGTCCTTGACTTCCGTATTCATCTTGAAGTCATACTGAACAGTATAATCACCAACGATATCAAGCTTTGTGGTGTGCCATGTCTTGCCGGTCAGCTCCAGATACTTGTTGCCGTTTTCTTCACGGATGCTGTATACGCCGGTACCCTTGTTGGTGGTGTCGGTGGCACTTTGTACTTTGTAGCGCATTTCATAGAGACTGTTTTCCGGAGCTTTCCAGTAGTCGTTCCAGAATGCATCGTCATCGACGGAATAGCTTTCGTAGTCATCCTGCAGCAGGATCTCAGTTTCACCCTTGCCGGTGATCTCGATAGGACCTTCATGGACAGTTACCAGACAGGTGGCTGTAACGCCGTCCACATCCATGGTGATGGTGGCAGTACCGGGGCTTACAAAGGATACTACGCCGGTATTGTCTACCTTAACGATCGCCGGTTTGCTGGAGGTGAAAGTGATCTGCTTATAGTCAGCGGGCTGAATCTTATAGTCCTGCAGAACAGTAGTCGAGGTACATTCCATACCCTCAAGTGTTTCACGCAGTGTAATGATGATCTTTCTGGAAATATCCAGCTTGGTCAAAAGTGCGTCTGTACCGGTTACGGTCTGCGTCTGGCTTGCAGCATCGCCGCCCACCAGCGTCCATGCGGTAGGTTCTGTACCCTGCCAGACCTTCACGTAAACCGTGCTGCCTACCACGCTGACGCGGATAGCGGTGGTAGTATTCAGGGCCAGCGCCACGGCTGTTTCCTTACCGCAGGTGACCTTATTGGGGGTCACTGTTACAGTTCCGGCCGCTGTGGGGATCGAAACAACAGCACTCTCAGAAGTGAACTTCACTTCCATTTCAATCGTGTAGTTATTGGGAAGTTCTTCCGGCAGCGCCACGCCCGCAGACAGCGCTTGATCGTTATAGCTCTGACTGAAGATCTGGCTCTGAGGAGTATTCTGCAGCTCAATGGGCTGCCACTGATTATCAGCAGGATCCACGATCATGCCAAGCATGGAGCGGTAAACGGTATCGTAGGCTACCACAAACACCTTGCCGTCCTTCATGACCGCGGCAGAGGGATCGCCTGCGTCATGATCCGTCCGGACAGGGGACATATAAATGAGATTTGAGGCAGAATTGTTCCAGTCGCCGTTGGCGTAGAACACCTTACCGTAAATATCGCGGGAATATCCGGGATTAGGAACCGCCCAAGTGGTAAATACACGGTCCTCATCCAGGCGGACGAATCCGGGCTGGTTGATGGTGCCCTCTTCATTGGCGACCTCGACCCATGTCTTGCCCCGGTCCTCGGATTTCAGCACCGCACCGGAAACACGGACATAGGCATACACCAGATCATCCTCATTAGGCGCGACCAGCGCGATCTCGTTGAACTTGCCCTCATCGGGGGAAGTATTGGGAATGTAGTTTTCGTCAACCTTGACCCATGTCTTGGCGTTCAGATCCCACTCCAGCAGCACAGCACCGGCCATGTAGTCAGCATAGTAAGGTACCATGATTTGCCGGTCATCACCGAAGTAAGCAATGGTGCCCCGCTTCAGGGTCTGGGTCATATCGGTAAGGCCGGACTTGATTTCAAAGGGATCGCTCCAAGTCACACCGCCGTCGGTACTGTGTACCAGATAGGTCCATGCGGAGTCGTAGTAATCGCCGTTATCGGCCATGAAGCGGACCCAGAAGGTAAGGGTCAGAACCTCTTCCTTCTCACCGTCGCCGTCCATATCCATATAAATGGTCAGCAGGTTGGGGTCGCGGGGATCCGCGAATACGCAGGCATTGGTGCCGGGATTGGCCTGCAGCAGATCGTAGCGGTTATACAGCGAAACGATACCTTTGTCGTGGAGATACTTTTCGTCAATGGTCAGCAGCGGCTCGTCATAGCTCCAGGTCTGGCCGTCCACGCTGCCCTCAAATACATAAATCCGGCCGGGACCCTCCTGCATACCGCCGAAGTTGTAGGTCGGCACATGGACAGAGCTTTCGTAAGCCGCAGCGATCAGCGTTCCGTCCTTCAGGGAAGCCAGAGGGCCAAAGAACAGGGACAGAGGTGCGTCCACCTGTGCAACTGTGATCACACCTTCCTCGGTATTGGTGTTGGCAGGGGGTGTGGGCAGCTTTTCGGGTGCTTCGCCTGTGGCAGCTACCGTACAGGCAGCCTCAACAGCAGCTTTTACCAGCGCCAGATTCGCCTCGGTATTTTCATAAGCATCCGCAACATCCGACAGACTGGTGTCGCCGTTCATGTCATGCTCTTCCAGAATACCGGTTAGATTAGATACAGTGATTGAATCCAGCAGGTCAGTATCCTCGGGATACAGGCTCTGCAGCAGCGTCATGGCCGCAGTCAGACGGCCTGCTTCCAGACTCAGATGATAGCCGTCACGGGTCAGTGTATCGCCATAGGTAGCACGCAGATTCTGCAGAGCAGCACCCACAGGGATATAGGCCCGGAAATCACCGGCAAAATCAGCATTTTCATCCACAATACATTCTTCCAGTGTGCGGATGATGCCGTTGTACATGGTGTTCTGGTCGCTGTTGTAGAAGGTTTCAAAATCCTCACTGCTGTAGTTATCCTGGAATGCCCAGGTCATCATCCAGTCGATGGCCGCATCAGGCTGCTCTGCGTTGATGTAATCGATCAGGTATTCCAGATCGGAGTTATAGGTGGTGGGGAAGCCCACGGAAACAGTGCCCTGATGGAGCAGGATCACATCCCACTGGCCGTCGTCCAGAGCCTGCTGAATGCTGGCTGTGGTAATGCCCACCAGCTTGCCGGTTTCCAGATCGGTCTTATAGTAGGAATATGCCTTTTCTTCGTGGGCCAGATTGTAGGCATGGTCACGGATAGTGGCGCTGCCCTTATACAGGTAGGCCGCCATAATATCCTTGCCCGCCAGCTTGCCCAGCCGGCCCAGATAATACATCACATCCCGGCTGTAGGAGTTGCCGATGGAAAGCACTCGGATATCCGATTCGCCCTCATCGCCTCCCACAGGCGGCTCCTTGTAGGTATAGTGGGTCAAGCCGGTTTCTGCATCTTCCTCAGCACCCACGGTCACATCTGCAGTTGCATAGCCGGTGGGGAGAATGATGCTGGCGCCGGGCTCCAGATTGCTGATGTCGCTTGTATCAGAAGTGCCGTAACGGACTGTTACGCCCTCAAACACCGGCGCGCCGGTGAAGTTCAGCTTGCTGGAACTGGTCATGTAGATTTCCTGCGGTCTGTCAGTATCTGTGCTGGTATTGCCGGAAATAGTACCGCCGCTGATCAGGATGGTACCGCCGGATGCGTAGACAGCACCGCCTCTTTTTGCTTCGTTGCCGGTGATAGTGCCGCCCTCCATGTTGAAGGCAGCGCCGGAATCCACAAAAACAGCGCCGCCGTAGCCGTCGTCATTGGTGTAGGTGTTGCCGGAGATCTCACCGCCGTACATATTGAATACGCCGGAAGTACTCACGCAGCCTGCCTTACCGTTGGAAGTACGGCCGGTAAAGGTACCGCCGTAAATATTCAGTGTGGCAGTGGCGCGCACATTGAATATACTTTTTCCCTCTGTTCCCGTGGCGTTGGTTGCATCCAGCTTGCCGCCGCCCTTACAGTCGCAGATGGTCACAGTAACGCCATTATAAACCTCAAGGATATACTTACTGCTGCCGGTATAATTGATCGTCTTGCCATTCAGGCAGATATGTACATCGCCATTGGTCTGAATCATGCCTGTCAGGTCCATATCATCTTTGACATAATAGTTGCCTTCCAAGGCATCACTATCTCCATGAACTGCAGGAAGCTCCTGCCAGCCCTCATGGGTGCGGTCATGGTCCTCGCAGCAGGCGGCCATGTCCTTGCCGGTATAGTGCCAGGGGCCCTCAGCCTCACCGGACACTATAACAGTCTTATCATCTTCCGGAACCGTCAGCTGGTATTTCTTTACCCAGACGCTGGCATCCGCCTTCAGATTGCCGATCGTACCGGTGCTGCTTGCTGTATCACGCAGCCGGAAGCCCGCTTCATCGATCCGGGCAGAACCGGAGATCGCGTAGGTATTGGTAACGCCGTTACGCAGAATCACACCGTTATCCGTTGTGCAGGAGATGGAGCCGCCGGTCATTACGAAATTGCCGCCCTCCACATCGATGGTGTTGGGGTAGCTCCAGCTGCCTCCCTCCGGCAATGCGGCTTCATCCAGCTTATTGCCGCTGATGGTACCGCCGTTGATCGTCAGTGTTCCGTTTTCGCATACATATGCTGCTGCGCCGCTGACCCAGGCTCTGTACACTACCGTGTTATCGGTAATGGAGCCGCCATCAATGGTAGCAGAACCGCCCTTCACATAAATCGCGCCGCCGTAGTTACCGCTGTTATCGGTAATGGAGCCGCCCTTCATGGTAAAAGTACCACCCTCTACGAAAACACCGCCGGGACCTGCGGTACAGCTATTGCCAGTGATCGTGCCGCCATACATATAGAATGTACCGGCAACGCCCACAGCGCCGGCCTCTGCAGTGGAGGTACGGCCCGTGAATGTACCGCCGTATACATTCAGTGTACTGGTTGCCTGTACATTGAAAATACTGCTTGCCGCTGTGCCGGTAGTACCGGAAGCATCGATCCCGCCCCCGCCAACACAGTCACAAATGGTCACAGTCCAGTTATTGGATGATTTAATGATATATTGCGCATCGCCGGTATAACTGATCGTCTTACCGTTCAGGCAGATGTGTACATCGCCACTGGTCTCGATCGTACCGGTCAGGGTCATATCGTCTTTCACATAATAATTACCCTGCAGGGCAGCACCCGTCGCAGGAAGCTCTTGCCAACCCTCATGGGTATGGTCATGGTCTTCACAGCAAGTAGTTGCCGTGCCAGATGCCTGCACCCAACTGAATAGCTGCAGCGCCGGAGCCATGCTTAACAGCATTGCCAGGCAAAGCAGCATCGCCAAGAGCCTGTGTGTTGTTTGTTTTGCTTTCATAGTTTCCTCTCCTTTTATTGTTATTTTTTAACGCACCCGCGTTTGAATTACAAAAGAGCAAAGGTTTTTCATGTCGGATATATCCGACATGAAAAGCAGGTACCTGCTTTTTATGTATTTATTTTAGTATATTTTCTACAAGTATAACAGTAAGATACTCTAGCTCTTCAGTAAGAAACTCTAGTTCAATAGTAACAAACTCTAGTTTATATATAACCGCAGCCAAACAGCCCTAATCCTCTTGCATCAGGATCCATACCACCGGCCGTATTTCCTATACAAAAAGTTGAGGCGACCACTGGCCGCCTCTCAAATACAAACGATATATTTTATGGATGCAACTACCCCAAAAAGTAATCAGAAGCTTTTCTTAATGAGGGTGATGGTGGTGATGCCCGGCAGCATGTTTGTGCGGCGTATGGCAGAATTCCTGATGGCAACACTCATGGGCAGTTTCCAATTCCAGCGTAGCATGGCAAATACCATGCGCCTGCAATTCCATACGAATCTTCTCTTTCATCTCATGGGGCGGTGCATCGGTTCTCACATGCATGGTTGCATAATGATTTTGCCCGTCCATGCTCCATACATGGACATGGTGTACATCCGATACCCCATCAATCCGGCAAAGATGTTCTTTCAAATGGACGATGTCAATGTCATCCGGCGTTTTTTCCAGAAAAATCTCCAACGCCTCTTTCATATTCTTTACCGCATTAAAGAGAATAACTGCCGCAACAGCCATAGACATAATGGGATCGATCACAGAAAGATCAGTAAAGTGCATCACAACGGCACCCACCAGTACAACAATCCAGCCCAGCACATCCTCCAGCATATGCAGATTGACTGCTCTCTGATTAACAGAATCCCCTTCCCGGGTCACAAATGCGGCTGCCAGATTCACCGCTGCACCTGCCAGAGCAAAAACGATCATGCCGCTGTAATGGATCGCAACAGGATTGATAATCCTTTCCACCGCATGCCAGATTACCGCCGCAGACCCAAAAAGCAAAACCGCTGTGGTAATCAGACCGCCTAAAACTGAATATCTTCCATATCCGTAGGTATAGGTTAAATCCGGCTGTCTCCTGCTCTTCTTTTCCAGCAAAAAAGAGATTCCAATGCTCATGGCATCTCCCAGATCATGCAGCGCATCCGAAAGAATCGCCACACTGCCGGTAAGAAGTCCTCCCACAAATTCAAATATGGAAAACGCCAGGTTCAAAATAAATGCAATCAGAATATTCCGCTCTGTTTTCATAAGTCCTCCCTATTGATTTATAACAAATTGTATGATACAGTACATATTGTTCAGTATTATTGTAATTAAGTACCAGCCGGTTTACAATATATGCTTTTCTTGATTTGTATAATACGGAACAAATCCGCAATTTTGTATGGAGGCTCTATGGACAGACGGCAAAAGAAAACCCGGCACGCAATTTTCGAAGCCTTTATCGCACTTTTATCCAGGCAAAATTATGAAAGCATCACCGTTGGACAGATCATAGAACGGGCTGATGTGGGCAGAGCTACCTTTTACGCCCATTTTGAAACCAGGGAGTTTCTGCTGAAAGCCCTTTGTGAAGAACTGTTTGCCCACATTTTTGAATCCGACTCTGGTGATGATCGGGCCCACAGCCATATTTTTGACTGCGACGCTCCCGACTCGGTTTTCCTGCACCTGTTCAGGCACCTGCAGAAAAACGACAATAATATCCTTCAACTGCTGTCCGGGCAAAACAACAGCCTGTTCCTGCGCTATTTTAAGGACAATCTGGACCGGTTGGCACAAAGCCAGCTATCCTGTTTCCAAACCAGAAAAGCAGAATCTTTACCGGAAAGCCTGTGGATCGATCACATTTCCTCTACCTTTGTGGAAACTGTACGCTGGTGGGTGGAAAACGGCAGACAGGAATCTCCGGAGGAGATTACAAAATACTTTCTGCTTCTTGTCTGATATGAAAATATGGCGGGGTGATGCAACGCACCACCCCGCCAATTTGTTTTATCTTTCTACCGCAAACGCTTTGTTAAGTACCGGTTTTTTCATGCTGGGTGCCAAAATAAAACGACACTACCATAGACGTCACGATCATCACATTATCCGCACTGATGGTTCCCCGTAAGGCCAATACCGCAAACACCGCAACCACAACCAGTGTCACGATAGTTTTCACTTTGATAAGTGCAGCCAGATTCTGCTTGAATTTTTCCATGGATACCTCCTATGTCAAACGCTCCAGATCGGTCAGCCGGTGGTTGATCACCTTGATCTGCTCCTCAACTACCGGCATCCGCTGGGCAAAATTGTTGTGGGTACGGACTTCCCGGGTCAACTCCTCGATCTTGGTATCGGTAACTGCCTGAGATACCTTCATGGCAGTCTCGTTTTTCCGGGCAGTCACCGCACATGTAATAATCACGCCAACCAGCGACAAGCCGCCGGTAATCAGTGCCACAATGATCGCCTCTGTCATAGTGCCTCCTGATTACCCAGCAGTGCCGCCCAGGTGTCTGCATCCGCAATTCCGGCTGCGTCCAAACCGGCATCACGCCGGAGCCGGATTAGCGCGTCCTTTGTTTCCTCGCCGAACACGCCGTTGGCGCCGTACAGGCCGCAGGCGTAGCCCCGGCCAATCAGCAGGATCTGCAGCGCCCGCACATCCTCACCGGTATCTCCGGACTGCAGGTGCCGCAGACCAGCCGTGATCTCCACCGCCTCCGCATCGTATTCAGGTGCGATAAAGCCCCGCAGGTACCTGCCGTTCAGGGCAATGGTACGGATGCCCATGCCGTCCACGTCGCTGTCTCCGGAGTAGTTGCCTTCCGCCACAAGGATCTGGCTGTTACTTACCTCCGTAACAATACCGATATGCTCCGGATCACCGGTGCAGTCACCCTTACCGTCATCGCCCCAGTCGTAAAGGGCATACCAGCCGGGTTCGGGCCTTACGCTCTCATCCTCCACCCAGATGCCCATTTCTTTGGCTTTTTGGATCAGCTTACCGCAGCTGCACTCACAGGGGATAATATCCGTATACCCCAGCTTCACAGCCACAGCCGTAGCCGCAGCCGCACACCAGGGATCACTCGTGGTCATTTTGTATCCTCTGGGCAAAGGCTTCTGGGAATTGTAGACATCCAGAATCATCTGATGGCCTTCGCTGCCCTCCTTGATTCCGACCCAGCTGCGGACCAGCTTTACGACCTCGCTTGCGTACTTTCCCATGGTCACACCTCCTGACGGAGCTTCCAGAGGTTCTCCGTGCCTGCTGCACCCGGCTCCCATACGTTCTGGCCATCATAGACAGATTCGTACAATAAGCCATTGTGGGAAACGACAGCGCCCTTCCGGTAATTGTCACTGATACCGTCCCAGGGCTTCCATGCATCATATGCAGGCTGTTCCCCCTCCATGTTCAGCGTTTTTTCCACGGCGCTGACACGCGCGTCTAAACTCCGGAGCATTTCCAGCACTTCCGGACGCTCCGCATCCGCCGAAACACCGCCGGATGCCAGCGCAAGCAGCTCGTCCGTCTGTCCTTCGGTCAGATCGCCCAGAACATACAGTTTCTTGATCTTGTACCGGATCTCCGTCAGCTTGTAATTTCCGGCGCAGATCACGCTTTTCATCAGTTCATACATAAATTTTTCCTCCTTAAGTATTGTGTACGAGGGCAGCAGCCAGCTCGCCGAATTTGTTGTCAAAGTACAGTTTGGTATCCGCCACATAGGCGATCTTCATGCCTGCGCCTGCATCATTAAAGGCCGTTGTGTTTGGCTTGTTGCTGTACAGGGCATAGTAGGCCGCCATTTCTTCTGCAGACAGAGCTGTTTCGACAGGTGTTGCCAAAGCCGAATTAATACGGACATTGTTTTCCTTTGCCCATGTCTTAAAATCTGCAATGTTTGTAAATCTGCTATCTTTTATAGTTAGATATGTTGTGTTTTTTACACACATATCCGGCATATCCGCTAAAGCTGATTCATTTGGGAAAACAGTGTAATGCGTACCTAACAACACGGAATAATTCATAACGCCAGACACATCATTATTGATGCAGAAAGAACCATAGTTTTCATAATGCCATACCTTATCAACGTAGTTCATAACATTAACGATTCTCTGCACATACACACCCCTTGCAAAGTCCACCTCATCACAAATCCACTGCTGTCCGTTTTCATCGGTGTAGTTACCACCGCTGGAAACAGGAATGCCGGGCAAACTGTTAGGGGTCTGGATAGTCAGAGTTTGGGCGATTTTCGGTGCTTCATAGTCGCCCGGATCAATTGATACCATCAGCTTAACCGTTTTGTCTACTGTTGTTCCCATAGGAATACGAACAGTCAATGCTGTCGCTTTGAAATAATCCGAATTAGCAGCATTATTTAACGTATATATGCCGCCGGAAGTATTTGTTCCATAAATAATCGAACCGTCAGCGCCATAACCTACGAAACGGCATGTATCATAACCTGTACATTTAATATACACTGTTTCGCCTTGATATATGGGTTTTGTCAAATGCAAACCGATATTTGCATTGGTTTTTGCTGTGCCCGAAATATGAATACTTCCATCATCGTTTATATCTACGCTAATTCCAGTACTAGCCATACCGTTACCTTGTTCCACTTTGCGGCTTAATAAATTCTTACCGCACACAGTGGTATTGATTGCACCGCTTGCGCCTGCACTGACCAACTCCACAGGACTTGTGGGTGTAGGCGTGCCGTTCTGGGTAGTTTTGCCGTAAAGGGTCAGGCCATGTAAAAGCCGGTCGCTGGCATCCGATACCGCTATCACTTCCCCGGTTGCTTCACATACGATAGCCGGTGCGTTGTCCGATGTGGTAATTACATCCCGCATAGCTTCCAACGCCCCATCCGCTTTGCTGAGAAAATCATTCTTTTCCGCTTCCGTTTCCGTCAGCCATGCATCCACCGCAGCGCTGAGCTGCTCCATGGTGGAGTACTTGTAGTAATCGTTGGAAATGTTTTTGCCGGCTGCAGGGTTGGCCTGCACCTCCACCGCAAACACAAAGGTAGCAAGCTGATTGAGCCTGCTGTCCTGAAAAATCACCGCAGCCTGTACCTTTCCCGCTGCGGTCAGCATCTGGGGCGCAAAGATCGCCGTCACCGTATTACCGGCAAGACTACAGGCGGCAGTGCCGTCCGGCAGCTTATCGTACCAGCCGGCTGTGCCGTCTGGCTTTTTGTAGGCTACGGAAGCCGCCGCTCCGGATGGGGGTGTCCAGCTTTCCCCGCCGTTTAACAGCGTCACCTTCACCGCCCGGGTGTTGGCATCGCACTGCACCGCCTCCAAAGGCTCTGTAACCCCCCGATGCAATAGATCTATGGTTATTTCTTTTGTAATTAACAATTCAATACCTCCTATATCACGCCTATAACTTCTTTTAACTGTAAGCGCGTACTATCACTCAATCCGCCAGATTCGTACACATCATGCAGGCCGGCATCCACCAGTGTCCATGTGTTTCCGGAGAATGTTGCCGACACAAAGTACAGCTCTTTATACAACGTCTCTGTGCCGCACCAGCCGCCGACACCGTAAATGGTGTTGCCGTATTTATAGGCCAATACCACAGGGGAGTTACCTCCGTTACTGTCTTGCAGTTTTATGGCAAACAGATCATAATACGAAGTTTTTGGCACAGTAAATGTACTTCCCACAGACACAGCTCCGGAATATAGTACTTTTTTTCCGGGATTGATCGAATCCACATGCATTTCACTGTTTTTTTCTATATCTTCTCCCACGTAACTTGTGCTTGCGTACACCTCAAAGATGGGGAACAGGCTTGTTCCGCCGATTTTGATGTGGTGAGGTGAAAACTCGGCGTTATCTGTATTTTCACCGTCGCGGTAGTCTGACATGTACATGATGGGGAATGCGTTGCTTTCGTCAGCAAACTCATTGTTCAACCAGACAGACCGATTGTTGCCGCTGAGCATTTTCAGCGCCGCGCCGGTAATGCTGAGTGTCGATGTGTCTTTGACCGACTTCAATTGCTCTGCGATCAGATTTATCACCTGAACCAGCGCCGCGTCGATAATTCCGCTTTTGATATAGCTGGCGTTGATGTACAGCTGACCATCCTGCATAAACAGGCCCTGGCATGTGCCGTCGCTTGTCAGCCTGTTAAAGATTCCGGTTTGATCCAGCCGCCTGTCCAGATCATCTGCGTATTGGGCTGCGGATGTCTGTACCTGCAGCGCTTTCTGGTTTGTGTACAGATTGGCTGCAGATTCCGCCGCCCCGGCTGCGGAATCTGCATAGTCCTTCATAGTCGCCGTCTTTTCCTGCTCCGTCATTTCATTCCGGGCAACTGCGCTGTCCCGTCTGGGACTTCCGGTGCATTCCAGCGTATCTTTCTGCCCCACCTGCTCTCTGGACATCACCAACGATGTAAATGTAACGCCGTTTTTATCGATGATCTGCACCGTATTGCCGGCGTGTATATCCAGCGTGGCAGGTATGGATACCCGGAAAGGTCTGTAGGGTACGCTGGGAAGGGCCTGCCGGATATTCTCCAGAACCGGCAGCAGGTCCTCCGTCACACGAGCGCGCAGAATCGGATTGCTTTCAATGATATAACTGTTAGCACCTTCCAACACCTGCGGCCATAACGCACCCGATGCATGCTCTGCCAGCCGGATCTGCACCGCATCCACCGGTGCGACCTCATATGCTTCATAGCTCAGACTGTTCTGCAGGTAATAGGAATCCCCGGAAGGCGTTATGGAAACGCCCGCCGGGGTATACCATGCCAATTCAATTTCCCCCTCCGGATTTGCTCTACAAAACCGGCAGCAAACCTCACCAATCCAACGCATGAGCTGATATCCGGTCACCTCTGCGGTAAAAGCCTGCACCAGGAAATCCCCATTGGGAACCGTCTCAGACACAAGCTCCAATCCGCAGGCCTCGCATACCATCCCCGCAAAATCGGTCAGCCGATACGGCCAGCCGTCCAGACCGCTGAGCCACGCTGTCAGATCCCGGTTCAGTCCGATCACCCGGTCGTAGCCCCGCAGTTCCATGGTTTCCGATGTAGGCCGGGTGGGCTTTTCCAGAATGAAAACGCCGATCCTGTGCCGCTGCCCCCGGTCATCCTCCCTGTAAAGCACCACTTCATCGCCTGCGGTCAGGTTCAGGGTCTTTTCATATGTATTGACCCTTGCCTCCAGAATATTGGCAAACACCGCGCCCATGGTCAGCTCTTCGTGATCGTTCACCGACTCCGTCAGTGACACAGACATCAGCGGCAGCTCCGCTTCTGCACCGGAGGTCAACTCCCTGCCGTCCGGCAGGACAAGAATACTCTTAAGCATAATTCCTCCTAACATTCTATGATATTGAATTTATAGTTTTTATAGATTCCCTGCTTCACGTTGTGGACCGTAATACTGTGTACAGACCGGTACGCCGTGCAGGAGGCGCACCTGCCGTTGTGATCCCGGTACTCCACCAGAAACTTATCCTTACCTGCAAACAGGCTTTCCATATACCGGTACTCCTCTGCGGTCAGTGTCCCATAGGGAACGGACCATGTTTTCATGTTCCGCCGCAGCACAATCCGGTGCATAAAGCCGCATTCATCCCGCCCGGAGCTTTCCGCATCCAGATCGGAGTACTCGATCTGCAGATCCGCATCCGGCACCAGAATGGGCTTTTTGTCGATTTGAAAATCGTGATAAAATTCCCGCATTATAAACCTCCTCTTGCAATCTGCATTTTGCGGTTGTATCCATTGACCGACCTTGCGATCACAGCCCCATCCAGCACCACATTACTGTCCTTGTCCCGAATGGCCTGTACCACCGCCTCGAAGCCGGCCATCATGCCGTCCATCTGCTCCTGCATGACTGCGGCCACCGCCTGCTGAATGGTTTCCAGCGGCGCTTCCACGTTGGTTCCGTGTTTTTGATCGCCAACCACCGCTAAAAACGGCCTGTTGGCAGGCAATACCGCGCCCTTGGCCAGATATGGGATCTGGGGCGCTGCCACCGTGCTTAGCTGAAAGCCCAGTACCTCTCCGCCGATTCCCGGCACCCAGTCCGGCACTGTAAAGCGCAGCGTATTGACTGCCCGGATCACGCCGTTCAGCGCCCCCGTGACAGCCGAGATCATAGCATTCAGAAAGCCGATTATGCTGTTGATGCAGTTTTTCACCGTACTTCCCACGCCATTCCATGCCTGCTGCCAATCCCCGGTAAACACACCTGCCAGAAAATGGGTCACGCTGTACAGGGCGTCCAGAATGTACCCAACCGTATCTCCGACGCTCTGTCCGATCTTCCCGAATGTATCGGAAAAGCTCTGCCGCATCTGCTCCAGAACCGGGCCGATTACGGACCAGACCGCCCGGATCACCTGACCGATATTTGCAAAGATGCCTTGCATCACAACGCCCTTGTCCGCAAAGACCTGCGCCAGCATCTCAAAGGCCTTTGTAAGGCTTTGCAGCACTGTGATCACACCCTGGCCGATGTAGGAAACAATCGGTTCCAGCACAGGCCACAGCAGTTGAAAGCCCTCCATAAGGGGCTTCAGCACTGCCGTCACCGCCTGTATGGCCGCCGCCAGTGTTTCCAGAAAAACCGGTGCCAGCTTTTCGGTGATCCACTTGACAAACGGCACCAGCACCTGATACCACAGCCATTCCAGTCCGTCACCGGTCACGCTGCCCAGCGCCGCGCACGCAGCACCTACCTTTTCCAGTGCCTGCTTTGCCGGGGTCAGGTCAATGCTGCGAAGCGGCTCCAGCAGTTCCAGAATCTTCTGGGTAATCGCCTGCAGCTGGGGTGAGAGTGTATGCACCTGTGTATCCGACTGCTCTACAGCGGCGCTGCCGCCGCTGCCGAAGCCCTCCAGCCGTTCGATCTCATCGAATCCGGCCAAGCTTCGCTTCACCGCCTTTCCCGCAGATACCGCCGCCTTTGCCAGACTGTTCTCCGCTTTTGCTGCCGTATCCGCGCTTTGGGCCACCGCGTCCGTACCAGCTGTCCCTTCAAACAGGGCACCCAGCACCAGTCCTGCCTGATTCACAAAGCCTGTCGCAGCCAATATAGCCCGGTTCAGCACCGGCAGAACAGCCGCCGCCATCGGAGCCAGCGCCCGTTCAATGGCCGCTTTCAGCTTACCGAAGCTAAGCCGCAGACACAAAAGCCCGTCTTCCATTTCCTTTACCCACTTTGCGGTGTCCACCGTAAAGCTTTTGATCGCCGTATCCTTGAATGTCTGGCTGATCTGCCCCTGCGTGCTTTGCAAAGACTTTTTCAGCGCTTCGATCATCTGGGCCGCATCTTTTGTAGCATCCTCCACCGGCGTGATGTCCACTTCAATATTGATGATCGATTCTTTTCTTGCCATAAAACCCTCCTTTCTTTTTTATTCTCCCAGCAGCTTTTTAAGCCTTTCCTGCTCCGCCAGCTCCTGCGCGGAGTACCGCTTTTTCATATCTACCAGTTGTTTGTTTTCCCGGTAAAAGTCCCGCTCCCACTTTTCAAGCTTCTTGCCTTTTTGCAGCTTTTCCCGGATAGACACCACGGTGGAAAGCTGCCCCTCCCCGATGGCATTGAACCAGCTCAGAAAGGTCCACCAATGGACGAAGGGCAGCGCCCGGATCTCCTGTCCCGCTGTTTTGTTCACGTCCGCCACGATCATGGGCGCGTCCTGTTCCCAGTCCAGCAGCTTGGGCCCGGGCCGCTTGTTCTCTGCCCGCCCGCAGGTGATGAATGCGGACAGATATTCCATGGCCTCCTGCCGGTCCTCCTCCGGAATCTTCTCCTCAAAGAACAGTGCCAGCGCGATCTGCCAGCGCAAGTACTCCGGCAGATCCGGATCGTCCAGATAGATAAATATTTCCAGCACATCCCGGTAATCGGCGTGGAGCTGATAGGTCTTTCCGCCGATCGCCGCGCTGGTCGGCAGCCCCCAACCGGTCATCTGGCAGCCCGGCGGGCCTTGGCCTGCTTGACCGCCGCCTCCGTCTTTTCCCTGGCGCAGCTTTCCGCACCGGCCACTAAGATCGGCTGCAGCACACCGAACAGATTGGTAACAACCCGTTCTCCGTTTCCGGCCACCGCCAGCAGATTCACGCCGCCCAGAATTTCGTCCATGTCGTTGCCTGCACCGAACACCCAGCCCAGTACCTCCTTCATCTGCTTGTCCGCCTCCGCAATGGCCCTTACCGCCTCCGCGCCGTCCTTCTGGCCCTCTGATTGCTGCATCCTGGCAGCCAGCTCTTCCTCCATGGCCTTGATCTTCTCCGCAGCCTCCAGGAAACGGGCGTACAGATTGGGGTCGCCGGGATTAAACCGCAGCACGCCCTGATCGTTTACCTTGTATTCCTTTACACCGCTGTCAAATTGAATGTTTTCCATGTTTTATTTCTCCTTTTAAGTAAAATTTTAAGGCCGCCAGCATTCACTGACCGCCTGTTTCATAAAATATTGATTTTTGATTTAATTATAGTTTATCGTAAGACGTTTATCGTAAAACGCACGTCATTGCGGGGAGGGCAAGGCCCGACATGGCAATCTCCTGCTTTGTTCAGATATTCACTTTATAACCCGCCTCTGGCAATGGCCATCACCCGGCTGCGCCGCTGCACAGCCTTGTAGAGTACATCGTCACCGATGTGGATACTCTCCACCGCCTGCCGGGTAGCCTTCTGCTCCGCCAGCAGCGCCTCAAAGCCCGCCATCATAGCGCCGATGTAATCGTCGATCACCACAGCCACCGCCTCCTGAATGGTTGCCAGCGGTGCTTCCACGTTGGTGCCGTGCCGCTGATCGCCAACCACCGCCAGAAACGGCCTGTTGGCAGGCAATACCGCCCCCTGCGCCAGATAGGGTATCTGGGGCGCAGTGACAGGCTTTAAATCGAATCCCAAGGTCATTCCACCCAACCCCGGAACCCAATCCGGCACGGAGAATTGCAGCTTATTCAGCACATTGATAATTCCGTTAATGCCCTTTACCGCACCCGCGATCATTCCATTGATAAATCCGATAATGCCGTTGATCACGCTTTTAAAGCCATTGACCAGCGGATCGAGCAGTGTGCTTTTCAGCCATTGCCATGCAGCTCCCAGCGCATTCTTAATTGCCTCCCATACATTCAGTACCGTTGCTTTCACGGTATCCCAGTTCTGAACCAGCAGAACAACAATTGCGATCAGCGCGGTAATAGCAACGATCACCAGGCCGATAGGACTGATTAAAAAGGTCATAGCGGCACCGAGTTTTGACGTTACCACTACACCGACAGCGCTTATAACATTCCAAACTTCTACTGCTGCATTTACTCCCCCTATAACAGCAACAATACTGCCAATTAAAAAAGCAAGTTCTGCAACAACAGACTGATTAGCTGCAATCCACTCGCTTATCACAACAAGCTTCTCCGCCAACCATTGTAATGCATCAATAATTACACCCCCTGTCCATTCAGCCATAGGCTGTAGGAAACTGTCCCATAGCCAGAGCGCCAGTGGTTGCAGTGCTGTAATCACTTCATCCATAACACGCAATGCACCACTAATCAGGCCAAGGAATCCGGGCAGTAAGCTTTCTGTTGTCCAACTTGCTAACGGTACAAATAAATTTAAGTACGCCCACTCCAATCCAGCAAACAGATCTTGTGTAAGCGGAATCAACGCTGCTTGCAATCCGCTAAATGCTGTCGTGACAGGGGTTAGATCAATTGCTGTAATTGGTACAAGCAACGACTGTATTTTATCTACAATCATTGCGATCTGGGGCGACACAGTATCATTGACAGTTCCCGGAAGCAAATTTGCAGCCCCGCTTGCGTTTTCTTTAGCCGTTTCAGCACTTTCTGCCAATGTATCTATTGCTGTCACACCGCCGAACACGCCACCGATAACTTGTCCCATTCCATTTACCAAATCTGTAATGCACAACACCGCACCATTTATAATCGGTACCGCCACAGATGCAATCGGTGCAACTGCGTCTACGATAGCCGTTTCTAAGGAGTCCATGTTCTCGTGAACAGAATACAATGCATCCGCCAAACCTGTTCCAAACCGCTCTGCCGCTTCCTCATATTCCTCAAGGCTGGTTATTGTAAAAGCTTCTGTTATCATCTCACCAGTTTCTTTTGTAGCAGACTTCACTTGTTTTACCATACTGCCCATGGCTTTCTTAATTCCGGCTGAGATGCTGTCCATTTTTTTCTTAAGTCCGTCAAATGTTTCTTTCAGTACTTTTTCAGCTTCCTCGACCTTTTTCTTATCAACCCCCACATTGATCTTTATCTCGTTGTTTGCGGTCATTTCTGCCGCATCTTCAATTGTATTTTTGACTTCTTCGCTTGCGCTGTTTGTCATTATACCACCATCCTTTATAATAATACTTGCTTTTGAAGATTGCTTTGTGTATAATATTTTTATCAATTGAAAAGGAGCATAAGGTTATGACTGTTCTTAATGCTGTTAAACAAAGCGAAACATCGTACATAATGTCTAAAGGTTCTATAAAACTAGCGCAGAAACTCCTTTCCTCTTCTGAGACAATTCTCTGGGCACTTGTTTCCAATGTTTACAGCGACCCTGTTCGAGGGGAACTGAGTACTGTCGGGTATGTCAAAGGCATGCTTTACGGGGTTATCGTTGTAACTGATCAACGAATCCTTTTTGTCAATAGCGTTCTTGGCCGTGCAACCACTAAAGAAATACGCCTTTCGGATATACGTTCAATCGATGCCAAAACTGGAAGTGTTTTTGCATGTTTACGCATTATTGGCTCCTCCAGCATGATCGTTACAACCAATTCAACGTCCCACATTATAAAATTAAAAAATGCTATCAACGAAGCCCTCTCCAGAAGAGACTCTGGTACAGCGGCTTGTCAGCATTCCTCTGATGATTCACTCCAAACTTCCGATATCCAGCAGCTGCAGGCACTCAAGCAGCTTTACGATTCCGGCATTATTACCGCCGAAGAATTTACTGCAAAAAAAGCGCAGATTCTTAACCTATGATACATTCTTAACATACAGCACCCCGCAGCTCTGCGGGGTGCTTATCTTTTATTCTTCTTATACATATCACCCAAATAATTACACCCACCGGTCGTCCCGATGGGTGTTTGTATAATCAGTTCTTAAGATATGCATGTGGTTTATTTAGATAATTGTGCCATTTTTATAAAGAGTTACTTGCGTGTTAAACTAACAATATCTGCACACTCTTTCAGAAAAGCATACACGTGTCTGAATCTCTCGTTTTTTGCCTTTACGAAGTAAACAGCCGTTTCGTCAACCGCAGCTTCCGCTGTTACGCTAGGCAATGGAATATTACGATCCTTCCACTCTCTTACACAAAGGAATCCGCAATTGAGTGTTACGCCCGGCTGGTATGTAACCGCATAAATATCACTATACGGAATTACTCGCTTATGTCCCCTAATAAACTGCCTGCGCAAAAACACCACACTGTCCTCTGTTAATTCCAGATATCCGGCAACATCCTTATACACACCTACCGGCGGCTCGGGAAAACATATATCCAGTGTGCTTTCCTTCTCCTTTGCAGTATGTGCATAATTCTGATTTTTTTGCTCCTCTGTAAAAGATGCCGCCAACGGCGCGCCGCATTGGGGACAAGTACGGTTGTCCGGCAATTCCCGAATCAAGCTGTCACAATAAGGACAAATCACAATTACCACGCTCCTTTACTTCATTATACCTCCTCCTTTCTTGCTTTGCAAGCATGTTTATCCCCTCCTTTCTGCCCGTAACACAGGACGCTTTGAAACCACCAAAGCACTTCCGTAGCTTCAAACCACCCTATAAGAATAAGGGAGGGGCGCTGCCCCTCCCCCATTGTTAAACCTCTGCAAAAGTCTTGGTATTCACATCAAATGTACCCTTGACCTTATTGCCGGTGTAGTGCAGCGTAAAGGGGATCTGATAGCCGGTAGTGTCGCCGCCGTAGCTGGTAACCTCGATATAGACCCCCTCACGGCTGGCAGGATACTTGCCGTTCTCCGCAGTTTCCCACAGCTTGACCTCCACCACGTCGGTCTTCAGTTCATCCAGTACCCGGTTGTTGTCGATGATGTCCTGCAGGCGGGCAAACAGGGCGCTGCCTGCCTCTGCGTAGTAGGGCTCCACCGCGCCGGTCTTTTCATAGCTGGAGATCAGCACAGAGGTTTCGCCCAGAATATTCTTCTTGGTATCCACCTGTGCAGACAGCTCGGGGCTGAACTCCTCCAGATCCTTACCTAGCCGCTCATACTGGGCAGCGGTTTCACCGCTCTGTGCAGCGTTAATGTAGTGTGCCAGATACTTTCTTTCAATTTTAGCCATAATAAATTCCTCCATCAATAATATTTCACAAATTCGGCTGTCAGCGTCACCACATAGGTTCCTGTACCTGTCTGTGACGCCTCTTTTAATTTACCTTTTTCTGCCCGCAGACGTTCCTGTTTCGGCTCATCACCGAACCGGGGTGCCAGTCCTGCGGCGCTCTGACTTTGCACCCACTTTTGAAATTCCAGCAGCCACAGGGCATTGGCTTCGTTGTCCTCCTGCTTAGCCGCCACCCGGTAAAGGGCAAAGTGATAGCGGTTTTTTACCGTGATGCCACCCAGTACATCCTCCCGGCGGGAGACCTCCTCCAAGCCGGTGGGATACAGCCCCAGATTCCCGGGCAGGGCATCCGTATAGTCGATATGCAGAAGTGCCTCATCCCATTTGGGATAGGCCATCAGCCATTGCCGCAGCTTTTCCAGATCCGTCATAGCTCCTCCTTACTTTCTGCCTGCCTCTACGTGACACAGCTTGCCTTCAAAATAGTAGGGCAGCACATAGGCAGCCTCCGAAAGGCCGGGGATCGCTGGCGGGATAAACGCGGCCCAGCCATCCATGTCAATTTCCGGCCCAACGCCGTCATACACCCGGTCACCCACAAACACCCGTTGTACCTCTCCGGGCATTACCAGCAGAAATTTTGTTTCTTTCCGGCAGCCGTCCTCATCCACCGTCTGTTCCTGCTGCCATGTGTAGTAACAGCCGTAAACAACCTCCCGGGTAATGCCCTCTTCCGTTTTCCGGTATATGGTCACTGTCCGGTCGCACATGCCGTACTCCATCAGCACACCCCCCGGGAAAAAGGCAGAAAAACAGACGCTCTTTGATACAGCTCCCGCATCAGTGCCTTGTGGGAAGGCTCGCCGGTCTCATACCGGACAGATACATTTCCCACGCTCTGGGCTGTCACACCGATTTGCCGTTTTGTGCCTGCATAGATGGATTCCGCCATGGCGCAAAGGGCCATGTTCTTTGCCTCCTCCGTGTATTCCCCCACACGATAAATCCGCAGAAACCGATCAAGAACTGCCGCTGCCCGGGCCGCTGCGCCGGAAAATTCCTTTTCCGGCACAGCACTGCCCATAAACTCTTTCACATAGAAATCATAATCTGCCATAATCAGGCACCGATGGCGATGTCCTTCAGAACAGCCGCTTTCAGGGTGTTCTTCAGGGCAACACCGGCAACCAGCTCCACCTCACCGGTCTTGACCGCGCCGGGGGCATTCATATCGGGCATGTAGCTGACGATCACGCCGTCACCGGTGGGAGAAATACCGTGGAAGCCGTCCAGACCCATGCAGACCGCATAAATGCAGGTCTTGCCGTCCTCGGTAGCCACCACATCCCGGGAGACAGAGCCGTCATAGAACTGACCCATATCCACCAGAGGAATACCGGCATAAGTCTCCACGGTGCGGCCAAAGTCATCCTGACTGCGCTCGTAGTAACCTGCCCGGCGGGCGATAGCCCGCAGCTTCACCAGCATGGCCCGGTTCATCATCAGCAGGCTGGGTGTGCCGTCCAGAGTGCTGATCAGGCTGTCCATTTCATCCAGAAATGCATTGTAATTGGCATCCAGATCCTGAGAATTCTGCAGGCTCACCTTGCTGACCAGCTCATTGGCGGTACCGGAGAGCATCTTCTTCAGGCCGTCAAAATTGCCATTATCCACATCGCCGTTGATAACCAGATCGTGGAAATAGTTGGCGGTTGCCTTGATCTTCTGTTCTGCCTGAAATGCCAGCTCATCGGCAGCACCGGAGGTGTTCTGCAGCACACGGTCTACCTGGAAGGATCCACCCATGATGATGGCGTTGGTGGTCTTCTTCTCCTTCTTTGCCTCACCGGGGGTGTACTCCGCACCCACGGTACGTACCGCTGCGGTGGCAGGAGACTTCAGCTGAATGTAGCCATAGGTCAGGGTGCTGCCGCCGGTACCGGGGGAGATCACGTTGTCAAAGGTCATCTGATCCAGCAGCAGAGAGCTGCGCCGGAACATATCCACAATCTGCTGATCTACCTTGTCGGCCATGCCGACCTTTGCTTCTGCTAATGTAATTGCCATAATTTTTTACTTCCTTTCAAATTTTTCTCGTAATGCGCCTGCCAATGTGGCAGGACCCTTGTTTTCTTCGCCCGTGCGGGCACCTGTGCCCCTTGCGTAGAGGGGCTGGGGATCTTCCTCATCAAAGAGATACCCGCAGTCCTTTTTCAGTTTCTGCAATGCCTCCTTGATGGCGTCCTGCTGATTTTCGCAGCTTCTCAGCGCATCCATATCCAGCAGTGCGGTGATGGCCTTGGCGTTGCGGCCCTTCGCATGACCGATTGCCTCTTTCAGCACACCTTGGAACGTCATATCCGCCAGTTCCTCCCGGTGCCGCTCCTCCGCCTGATTGTACTTCTCCTGCCAGAACTTGGATGCTTGAATGTCACGTCCGTTTTCCTCCATGATCGCATCGATCATTTCCTTGGGCAAGCTCTGGTCGTTGACCTTCAGATTCTGCAAAAATTCCCGTTTCATATTTTCTCCTTTCTTCCGCTACGCTTTGTTTACGGGGTCGCTCCCCATGCGGCTGGCCTGTTTTACGCCCGGCCACGGCAAATTTCTCAATATATGCTCTTGTGCACCCTCATCGGTTTTCAAAGAAAATCTATCCGTTTCCCTGTTCTTGACAGGCAAACACGTGCTTAAGAGCACCGCACTGCTTACAACCGAAAATGCATGGTGCACTAACGAAAGTGCGCGCCGGGAGGGGACTTGGGGAGGGTGGCTTGCCTTGCGGGAGCAAGGCACTCAACGCCTCCCCAAGTCGGTTCTTTGGTTCCTTTCTTGACGACGCAAGAAAGGAACGCCCCCGACAGGGACTGAACATAAATGTTTGCTTAAGTTCTCTTTATCATGCAGGAGATTGCCACGCCAGTTTGCGAACTGGCTCGCAATGACGTTCTTTCTTTACGGCATGTACTTTTTCCGTACTGCCGCCAGCTCTTCCTCCGTATCCGAGGGCTCATTGAACCGCCATGCCAGCGCGATCTCCGGCTTCAAAAGCCCCGCGGCTACCATGGCCTTATAGTCCTCCCACGTCTTATCCTCGTCATACAGAATTCCGTTGCCCCAATCAATACTGACATCTGTATTACCCATCCGGGGCAGCCGGTAAAGGTCCGAAAGCTTGCTGCACAGTTCTACCGTCTGACATACCGCCTCCTCCCACATGTTCTGGAAGTCGATGACCGTCAGATTAAAGTCTCCCGCGCTGGAGGTAATTTCCGTGGCAGTCCTTTCCTCCACATTGGCATCGGAAAGCATACCGCGCTTCAGACCCACAATGCTTTCCACATTGCGCAGGTATTCCTGCTTCCGAGCAAGGAAGGACTGCTCCCGCAGTTGGGGTGAATAGACCGTCATACCCACACGCTCCGGATCCTCATCAAGCCCCACAAACAGATGCTCCTGCAAGCCGTCCTTGCCCAGCATGTCCGCCGATACGATTACCCGGCTTTCGCCCCGGCTGAACTCTCCGTTTAATTGCGCTTCATTGCGGTCAATATTGCGGATCAATCCCACGGCAGCCGCATAGACTGACACACCATCGGCTGTTCCGTCCACGCAGTTGACCATGGGTGTTTTCAGCCGCACCAGCCCCACCGAATGTATGGGAACCGGATACCGGTGCTTTTCTGCCAGACAGACATAAGCCGGATGACTTTGCAAAGAGACCTTTGTACCCAGCGACTGGCTGGTCAATGACCGGAACAGCTGATTCTCGATAGTCAGAAGTCCCTGTTCATCCACAGTTCTTCGTTCCAGAAGAGTGTAGTAGTGTTTTCCTGCCGTGCTTTTCTCCACCATGCCTATATCTGCTGGCTCCCCGTTTGCATTTCTGCTGAAAATCAGCACATTGTTTCTGGGCACCAGCGTAAATGCAAATCCATCTGCCCCAGGACAGGGCTTTAAGTAACATTCTCCGCCGATCAGCGCCAGCTGCACTGCCTCTTTTCGTTTTTCATCCAGATTCCGCAAAACCGCCAGCACCGCAGGATCCCTGCCGGATGCTTTGTACTCACCGAAAACGGTTCTCACAATTTTGTTGACCACCGTATAAGCAATCCGCTGACATGGATCGCTCTGCTGCGTTGCGTCGGTCTGATAGTACAGAGAGAACCAGTCCTCAATTGCCGTGCGCATAGCCTTGCCGGTTTTGTCCCAGGCGCCGAAAGCCTCTTCATAATTGTAGATACTCATTCCTGTCCTCCCCGATTGTAAATACTGATCCGCTTACCGGCCCGGATCCCAACCTGTATGCCCTGAATGTAAGCCTTCAGTTCCCGGTTCTGCTTTATAAGCGTCTCATTTTCGGCTTGCAGCCGCTTATTGTCCGCAAGCACTGTTTCCTTTGCCCACATGGGCAAAAAATGCTCAGTCAGCCACTTCTTCATCAAAAACTCCTTTCATTCTTTCTTTTACCTCCGGATCTCTTCGTAGTACCGTGGCGCAAAAGTACCGGATATCGTCCATGGCGTGATCGTTTTCCTTGCAGGGCTTATCCTGCACGCCGTTCTCCTCCCAGCGGTAAAGGCCGAATTCCCGAACGGAGTCTTTGCACGCAGCCGAAAACCGCAGCAAGCCGGCCCGAAGCAAGCCGGATACCAGCCGGATACCGGACAGCACCTCATTTCTGGCTCTGCGGACAGAAAACCGCCCATGGGCGCGGATGGTGGCAATAAAAGAAGCCGCTGAAGGGTCTACGATCACCTGCTCGATGGGCAGTCCCCCCGCCAGCTTGACGATTTCTCTGTAATATTCCTCATCCGTACGCATGGTGCCGCTTTCCCGGCCGCTGTGGTAGTACTCTGCCAGCCGCACCGCCCTTCCGTCAGCCACACACCAAAGTCCTGCGGAAAAGGGATTCCGGGTTCCGTAGTCCACTGAGATGTAGTATCTGCCCTGCTCCGGCAGGCGGGTGGCCATATGCTTATCCGGGTCAAATGCATAGACAAGCCCCTCTGCCGTACACCACAGTCCCAGAACATACCGCTTGTAAAACAAACCGGTATACATGCTTTCATAGCGCCTTCGGATCCGGGGATCCAGCCCCGGGTTATCGGCCATGGTAAAATGCAGCCGCAAAGCGTTTTTCTGCTCTCTTTTTTGGATCCACTCCTTGTAGAACCAATGCTCCTGCCCTTCCGGATTGCAGTTAAACCAGAGCTTAGAACCGGGCACGGAACATCGGGCGCAGGCCTGCTCCACAAAAGAGCGGGGCATCAGTGCAGCCTCATCCAGCAGCACACCCGCAAGGGTAATACCTTGTATCAGCTTGCAGGAGCTTTCGTTCTCTCCGCCGAACAGATAATAGGTATTCACATGCCCCTTGCCGTTGGACACTACCAGCTTGCTCTCGCTTCGCAGTTCCCGGATATCCAAGACATCTCCCAGCCACTGCTGCAAATGGACGATGATATTGCGCCGCAAAGATACCACCGTCTTGCCGCAGATCCCAAAGATCTGCCCGGTGAAGTTAGCCATACTCCACAGAAAGAAGCCGTCCGTCATGGCTACCGTCTTTCCGGAGCGGACCGCCCCATCGCAGATAATGGCATCGTAATCTTTAAGACCGGGTCTATTCCACCAAGTCATTGCCAATATCTGCCGTTTGCTGAAGTTCCGGTATATCATCGGTGCTGATTTCCTCCTGTGTGGCCGCAAGGATAGCTTCCAGCAGATTGGTGTTGTGGACAGGCTGACATTGCTTCGGGTCGAACATACCTATATGTTTGCCCAGCAACTCCAGCGCCTTCAGTTTGTCATAAAACTTGACCTTAAAGCCGCTGTTTGTCCGCTCGATGGACGCAATAGCTGCCTTTTCACCTGCCGACAGTTCTTCCGTGGGCCGGATCATCAGGGTATTGTTCTCCACATATAAAAAATCGGTGACTCTGGAAAACCCAATAGCCACCAACTCTTCTACCACCCGCTCCGCGGAAACCTCCTTCTTTTTTCTTGCCATATTGTCTTTCTCATCCCTCCTTTGTCCGCTTTCGGCTTTATCATACTAACACAGGGAAACGCTAAAACCTTCCCACTTTTTTCCCACCTATAAAAAACAGGAGTCAGCGCAAAAGGCGGGGCTTCATAAGACAGTATCCGCTTCAAAAGCTATCTTTTTATCCAATACTGCAAAAAAACGCTATGGTAGGCATCAGCCTTACCATAGCGTTTTTTCTTGTCTTGGCGTAAAAATCTTTCCTTTTGAAGTGCTTCGCAGTTTTGCCCCTTGGATTTTTTCCTTTACCAAAGAATATCCACGCAGAAATACTTTGTGTATTTCAAGGGGGTATTCTGAAGTTGCAGGGAAAAAGACTGGGGCAAAACCGGATAATGTTTTATGAAACCCCGCCTAACTGACTCCTGTCATGTTATATGGATCCTCTTTTTACTATCCTGTGGGGGATAGGCTGCCCGATGGCAGCACCGTCAATAATATAATCCACCACCTGTTTCGCAGTCAGCCCGATATCATAGGATACCGAATCCAGCATGAGGCCCATGCTGTCGATCAGACGGATATTATCAAATCCCAGAAGGCCCACGCCTTTTTCCCGGGCTTTTTGCAGCAGCCGTACCGCCAGAATGTCCGAAGGACAGATCCATGCATTCTTTTTTCCCAGCCGCAGCGCTTTTTCCGCACCGGAAATATCCGTAACCCCGCAGGAAACTGCCGATGCATGATCTTCAAAGGCCCGCAGCCGCTCATCCTGTGCAAAGGTATTGCTGCCTTTCAAGCTGGGCTTGACATAAACAAGATGCTCGTACTCTTGCTCTATGGCATACCCAACCGCATCGGCCATAGCCCGGTAGTTATCGATTCCCGCATAAGGGATGTTCTCCAGCCGGTTGCCGATGGTCACCACAGGGATCTCCAGCGACTGCAGAAACCGCTCATAGGATTCCCCTGCGCCGACCGGATACAATACGATTCCGTCCACGGCCATGTGGTAGAGATTCTGAATACATTGGATCTCCTGCTCCGGATCTCTGTCCGTAACCATAACCACCGTGGAATAGTTTCGGTCAGTGCAATACTTGGTAATGCTGTTGAGTACATCCGGGAAAAAGGGATTGTTCAGGTCGAATACCACCACACCGATCAGCATGGACTTACCCCCTGCCATGCTTCTGGCATGAATGTTTGGCCGATAGCCATAGGCCTTGGCAGCCGCCAGAATCTTCTGCTTTGTTTCCGGATTGATGCCCGGGCGGTCATTCAGTGCCCGGTCTACTGTACCTTGGGAGACACCGCAGATCTCAGCAAGCCGGGTTGTAGAAATGCTCTGTCTTTTCATGCGCCGGTTACAATGCGTACAGACTTCTTGGCAGTGACCCGGTCAAAGGTCAGTACATCGCCGTTCTGGGTAAAGGCCACCTGCTTGCCGTCTACCAGTACCTGCTCAACCTTGCCGATGCTGCCCAGACGAATCTCCCGCAGCGTCAGCTGACCCATCCGCAGCTTAACAGTATAGTCGCTACCCTTGCGGATAAAGTCGCCCCAACCGGTGCCCAGGCTCCAGAAGCAGCGGAAATCACCCTCGACAATGGGAGCAAAACCAATACTGTCATTGGGAAGATCAAAGTGGAAGCCGCTGAAAATGGGCAGCAGTGCAAAGCTTGCCATAGAGCGGGCATAGTTGCTGCCACACTCGAATTCATTAAAGGGATTGCGCTTCTTGCCGTCAAACCGGTCACGGACAGCACGAACCAATTCCAGACCTTCCTCGATCATGCCTTCAGAGATCAGCAGCCCCGCAAAGGAGTACTCAAAGCCGGTCATACACTCGGTCACATAGGAAATGGGGATCACGGGCTTACGGGCACCCTCCGGGTACTCGCAGATAATCGCACCAGCCTCATCGTTCAATGCGAAAATACGCCAGGTGTTCACCACATCCCGCATGGAGGTCTTGTAGTTGTATTTCAGCATGCTGCGAAGAGCAGTCTTTCTCTGCTCCTTGTCGAAGATATCGCCCAAACCGCAGATATTGGCATGCCACTGGCCCAGCATCTGGTCGATCTGGCAGCCCTCGTCGATCTGATACTTGACCTGATGGCGCTCCTCGTTCCAGTACTCGGGCAGTTCAAAGTGATCAATGGGTGTCTTGTCGGACACATCGATCTTGTGGAAGAAGTAAGAGCCGTTAAAGAGATTCTCTTTTGTCCACTGATAGCCCTTGTTGAACAGCTCCATGTACTCTGCCTGCTTGTCCGTCTCGCCGAGGAACGCAGCCATTTCTGCACCTGCCTTCAGGGCAGTCAGATACATACTCTCCAGCCAGGAAGAAGGACCGAACAAAGGCACATCCAGCGTATGATGCTGGCGGCCCTCCAGGACGCCGTCCTTGTCCCTATCCCACTCGTTGGTATTTTCCTCAGACCATGCGAACTCCAGAAGCTGCTTGACCGTTTCCCAGTGATCCTTCAGCCACTGGGTATCGCCGGAGATCTTCCAGTCCCGGTAGATCTTAATGACCGTGCCCATCTGGCCGTCCAGACAGGGAGGCAGCTGGAAGTTGTTGCCCTCCAGAGGCAGTCTGGAGCGGTACTGCAGGTAGCCGCCCTCCTTCATGCTGTAGCGCAGCTCGGAAGTGCGCAGACTCTGCTCCAGATCCGGGAACAGGAAGCACAGGGCGTAAACATAGTTCCAAACATGGGTACAGGTACCCTCGCAGGAGCCTCTCTGGGCGAACAGGCCCTCCCAGCCGTAGAAGGTGCCATCCTCCAGCCGCAGAACCGTGGGTGTCTTCAGCACAGACAGGTTGGCAGAAGCCGCATCCACCACAGCCTTGTCCAAAGAACAGGCCTGCAGGCTGTCACAGAATTCTCTGGTCTTACCGTACAGATAATCCCAGCGGTCCAGACAGTAGAAGCAGGATACGGAAGAATCCGCAAACTGGGTGGCGTAGTAGTTCTTCCACACCGCATCGATTCTCTTCTCATCCCAGAAAATATGGAAATTGGGCACATTCCATGTCAGCACGAACTGGAAACTATGGCTCTTGCCTGCATCCACCACAGCCGCGTCGCCTACCAGACAGGTATCCTCCTTGCCCGGCTCGTCATATGTACGGTTTTTCAGGGTGTTGTAGGTAACATCATGCCAGAAGGAAGTAATCATGTCCCGGTACTGGCCCCGATAGCCGTACTGCTGATAGATACCGTTGGGATTGTTGACAGCAACGGTCAGGTCCGCATACTTCACATCCTCCGGTGTCAGAGTTGCGTTCTTCATCTGGATGGCAGTATACTTATCGCTTTCCAGCTTGTTATTCACCGTTTCACCCAGCAGGTTCTTCACAGACAGCAGCACCGTGTACTTGATGCCGTCCTCAGGACTCTTGACCGCCACCTCAAAAAAAGCAGCGGGAATGCTGGAATTATAGGAGTCCAGCGGAATGAAGGGGTTAAAGGCCCGCATAATGACCTTGCCGGGGAACTCTTCATCCTCAAAGGTGATCTCCGCAATGGGGAATTTTCCCTCAAACTTCACCTTCTTAAAGTGAGGGAAGCCAAACATTCTGGTAGTGTTGGCGCCGAAGCCGTAGCTGTCGATAAACTGACCGGTCAGATCCTTGGTCCAGTCACCCTGCAGGATCTTGGTGACCTGCTTGCCGCAGGGGTATTCTGCCTTGATGGCAAAAAAGCTGTAACCGTTGAAGCTGCCCTTGTCGGGCCGGTTAAAGATCTCCCAGTCCAGAAGCGAGCCGTTGCCGGCAATGCTCACAGAACCTGTGCCGATACCGCCCAGCGGGAAACGGATCTCATTTAAATGTGCGCCTGTATATAACATTGTATCCACCGTACCTTTCTCATCATCGTGTACGTACACGTACAGTTTGATTATATACCCCACTCCCCCGCCGTGTCAACTTACACGTACCTAACAAATGGGGCGCATTGCCGTCTTGCAATGCGCCCTTTGTGTTCGTTATATGCCGTTACTGGAATTCCACCAGCACCTGCTCTTCTCCGACAACCTTTCCGTTCTTTTTCAGTTCCAGAATAATATCCCATTGGACCGTACTGTCCGCAGCACTCTCCGATACCAGCCTTTGGAGCTTTACCGTCAGCATTCCGCCATCGGTTTCCTCCACACCTGCCACCTGATACCGGACTGCACTGCTTTCCTGCTCCAGACGTACAAGCACCAGATAGCTGCCCTCAAAAAAGCCTGCATCATACGCCATGGTGTCCTTACCTGAGCCGTTATAATACTCTCCTTGGTTCAGTCCGGAGGAATCTGGATTGCTGCTGTAATAGCTGTCCAGCGCCTCCTTTGACGCTATAACCGTCACCTGAGGACTTCCGGCATTATCCGTATTCCCTTGGACCGGGAAATACAGCACACCTTCCAGCAGTCCGGTTCCATTGGCTTCAGGCGCATCCGCAGAATCCTTTAAAGGAACCTTTCCGTTCATACTCAAGCTCTCATTGGATTCACTCTTCAGCGCCTCCTCCGGGGTATAACATGCCTCATTCCTGGTCTGCACGTCCATGCCCAGTGCCAGTGCCATGCACAGCACCACAGGTACACAGGCTGTCAGTATTCCGATCCGCCGTTTTCTTATCTGTTTTATTCTAACTGCGCTGCGGCGGGAAATCTCCGCCATGCGCTCATCGAAATCTCTCATAATAACAGCTCCCCTTCCTCTCCAAGGATGGTGCGAAGCGCATTTTTCGCCCGATACAAAAGATTATATACCTGCTTTCTGTTCTTTTTCATAACTCTGGCCGCATCGTCACAGCTTAGCTGCTCAAAGTACACCAGATGCACAGCCACACGCAGCTCATCGCTAAGCTGCGCCAACGCCTCATGCACCGCCCGCTTACGCTGGTCTGCCAGAATGATCTCCTCCAAAGAGGGTCCTTCTGCCGCCTCTGCCTCTGTCAGCTCCACCATCTGCAGCTTCCCTCGGTGCTTGATATAATCCAAAGCCCGGCTGCGGCCGATCATAAACAGATAGGTTTTCAGCGAGACTTTGAAATTATAGCGGTGCTTATGTACGATCAGCTCTGTGAAGGCATCAATGGCAATATCCTCCGCGGCGGCATAATCATGCACATAACGGTCAATAAAAAAGACCAGATTATCAAAGTATTCTTTTACGATCTGGCGAAATGCCTCTTCGTCACCATTCAGGTAGCGGCGGTAGCTACTTGCGCCGTTATCCATGTGACCCCTCCCGATTCCGAAGCGGCCACGTCTGACCCCTTCATTTTTTATACGCCCCAAGTTTGCAAATTACTTACAAATGTACTATATCATACTTCCGAAAAAATGCAATCTGCGTTATTTCCTGTTGTCAAGTAAAGTTTTTCGACTTTTTTCGACCTTATGTTTTGCGGATATATCCTGTCAAGCAAAATTTTTCGACTTTTTTCGAACATTGCAACACCATCCCGGTAATAGACAAAATTGGGTAAATATGCAATAATATATACAAAGGAGGGGTAGCATGCGTGAAACAATAGACGAAAGCCTTGTTCACATAATATCTCTTGCCAAACACATGCAAGGCTGTGACATTTCATATGTTGCGTTATTGATACTGCTGGAACTGAACATTCCAACAAATCAGGTAGGCTTCGATTTTCTGATCCACGCTATTGTGGCATTTTACAAAAATCCCTTGCAAACCATGTGCAAAGGTATCTACCCAACCGTTGCCGCTTGCTACGATCACGATGTGAGTCAGGAGGAAATTGAGCAGGCAATTCGCAGCGTTATTAAAAAAGGTTGGAAAAACAGAGATGAACTCGTCTGGAAATACTATTTTTCGCACAATTCATCTGATAATATGAAGAAGCCAACCAATTCTGAGTTTATTTCCAGGATCGGACGGGTACTACAGTTGTGGCAGGGATGCTGTGAAAGGACGGTTGGATATGAAGAAAATTGAACAAAAAAATCTCCGGCCGGAGCTGGAGCAAATGTCAGACCTGCAGCTGCAGACATTATTACATACACAATTGAAAACCGAGCCTGTGGATGGTGACCTTGTCCGGCTGATTCTGGCTGTATTAAAAGCCCGGGAACCGGCAGCAGAACCGGAGATAAGCAAAGAATCCATGGCCGCATGGGATGCTTTTAAAGAAAACTGTGCCCAAGACCGGCAGCGCGTGGCTGACCGCCCCTCCCCAGGATCCCGAAACTGGCTGTTAAAAACAGCAGCCGCCCTTGCTGTGGTTGCGGTGCTGATCTTTGCAATACCGGCAGTTTCCGGCGCGGAAAACGTTGCAGAAATGTTCAGCCGGTGGACAGACAGTATCTTTGATTTTTTCCGTCCGGAAGCGGTGCAGCCGGCCTATGTGTTTGAAACAGACCACCCGGGCCTGCAGGAGCTTTACGATACCGTAACCTCCTACGGCATCACCCAACCAGTGGTTCCCATGTGGCTCCCGGAGGGGTATGTGCTAGGTGAGATAAAGGTCATAAACACACCAACAAAGATACGATTATATGCTATTTTTACTAATTCAGATAAAAAAATAGTTTTCACTGTAGATATTTACGGCGCAGATGTACCGCATAAATATGAAACCGAAGAAAAAGTGATTAAAAAAATAGAAATAGACGAAATAATACACAATGTTGAGAACAATGTTGATGCCTGCGTTGCAGTATGGACTAGAGATAATTTGAAGTGTTCACTCACAGCAGATCGCCAAGAGGAACTTTATACGATGCTCAAATCAATCTACAAATCGGAGGTAAGCTAATGAAAAGATTCTTTAAGGCAGTCTGCATAATTCTTGTAGTTGCTTTGCTGTTAGCCATACCAGCTTTTGCTGCAGAAGAAATATCTCCATGGGCAAGCATATATTTTGTGAATTACAGTACATATTTATACCGAACTACTGGCACATCATTTGAAATATGGTTTGAAGTTGCAGCACGTGATATAATGGAAGAAGTTGGCGTTAATTGCATTATTTTGCAGGAATCATCAGATGGCCAAAACTGGACAAGTATAAAAACGTATACACCAGAAAATTATCCCCAGATGCTGTGCGCAAATACTGGAACTCACGCAGACTGCGTTTCTTACACCGGTCGCTCCGGCTATGACTACCGGGCTTATGTGACCTTCTATGCGAAAAAAAGTACCGGCTTTGGTGAACGAAATGTATACGCCTATTTCCTGTAATCTTCCGTCATCCGCGGCAATGACGTAAACTTTGCCGCAAATTCATTCACTTCTTGGCAATCTACAGTTTCTCCCCGGAGTATCCGGGGAGATTTTTTTGCCCGCGCCATTCCCTCTTTAGAGTCCGCCCATAAGGCTCCCTCTGACGAGGGAGCTGGCTCGCCGTAGGCAAGACTGAGGGAGAGAATAACAACACAGCAACATACCAGGGATACCGTGCCTGCCTATCATTCCAGCAGCTCCGCCAGTACGGAAATAAAGTGGGTATTAGATGGCGGTTTTCTGCCAGCGGGAAAATATGTCTCCCACACAGCAGGATCCCTGCGCTTCCACGCGCTGCAGATAGCATTGCGAATAGAATGCTCCACCGCTGCACCATTGGTAAATCCCAGTTTTTCCGCAACCACTGGATAAAGCTCTTTTGAAAAGCACTGGGCCCTGTTCCGGGCGTATAGGGGAATCGCCTCCGCAAGCTGCCGGTAGCCGTCCGTATGGGGCGGGATATTGAACATCCGCAGCAGGCAAACCGCTGCCGCCTCCATGTTGGGAACCGCGTGAACGACCTTGGGAAACACCTGCATATCCCGCCCGATCTCCTCTGGCGACCGGGGGATCACTGTAAAGCACCCGGATTCCTCATCCATTACCCGGGAAATCATATGCATCAGCATCTCCCGGTCATCTGCAATCATCAATGTCTGCATACGCACTACCATCCTTTGTAAATTCTATAACAATAATACCACATCAGACGGCCGGATACAACATACAGAATTCGAGCATTTTCGAGCGCATTTAAACACCCGTTACTAACAAATTACTGGCACCAGCAAAAAATGGGACAGACTACAGGACCAATGCCATTAAGTTAGCTGTCATTGCAAACAGCGCTTACGCGCCCTTAGAATGACGGGTTTTCTTAACTTAATGACATTGGACTAAGGGACTCGATTGAATCAAGGTTCGGCTCCGTCCAGCCGTCGCCGTCAACAGTCCACCGGACTGTTGCATTTAGATTGGTTCGAGTCCCGTAGTTTCCAACAAAAAAAAAAACACAACAAAAAAGAGGTGTGTTCTTTT
>JAZNPV010000158.1:0-4653 GCA_045589835.1 Faecousia sp. | reverse complement strand
TATTACGCTGGCAATCAGTATCCCCTTTATTTGGCTTGGCATCCGGATCAATCGCGGAGACCTCTATCTCATTCATGACTATCATCAGAAAAAAGTGAAAGAGGAAGAAAAAGCAGCATACGGAAAGGCCTTTTCCAAAGGGATGTTTGGTATGGCCGCTTCTATGATCGTGAGTGGTCTTGTCGCTCTGTTTGGGGAATCCAAATCGTTTATGATTGCTTCCCTTGTCGTACTGTTTTTGGGTTTTGCGATTTCAATCGCTGTGCTGTTGCGGGTTCAGAAGAAATATAACGGTGGCGTTTTCTGATAACCTACATCAGTAAAGAACCAGAAAGGCCGGTGAATCATGCGATATGTAGAATACGGCAATCAGAACCCGGAAACGATCATCTTGCTCCATGGCGGCGGTCTTTCCTGGTGGAACTACCGGGATGTGGCACAGCTGTTATCAGACCGTTTCCATGTGGTTCTTCCAATACTGGATGGTCACGCAGACAGTGATGCCCCCTTTACTTCCATTGAAGAGAAGATCCTGAGTATGTAAATTGGGCTTTGCAGCCGACAGAAAAGGCTGGGACGAACAATGCATCGTCCCAGCCTTCGCTGTCAAATTCGGTCCCGATTTCCCGGCTCCAGAGTCGGGAAATTGACCCCAAGAAAGTTAGGTTTTATAAAAAAGATTCCCAAGAAGAAACGAAAAGTCACTGAACTGTATTTCAACGAATACGATGGCACCGCCGAGATCTACACCCACAACACCAAGCTCAAAAAGCGCCTGACCGCCTATGCTGCCACCTATCCTGATCTCTGCCAACTAATCGAAGATGACGAAAACGGCGGCCTGCGGTTTGAGATCGATAAGCATAGAGTCAGTATCCGATTGACTGCGCCATATAGCAAGGAGCGCAAAGTAGCCGCCAAGAACAGCAATCTCTTCAGCGATCGTTACCCCACATAAAATACCTTACTTCTGAATCTGCCAGCTTTTATTCGTTTTGCTGTCTTTTCTTCAATATTTCATTAAGCTTTTCTGTATTCCTTTTGATTATGGAATAAATGATCGCCCAGATTGTCAAATAGCCAACAACAAAAATGCCCGAAAAAACTAAAATTGGAGTTGCGCCCCAATCCAGCCATTGGTTGAGCAGATAAGTGCCAAGATAGCTGACATATAAAACGACACCGTGAATCAAAACTGCCACCATTAATGGCAAGCGTTCAATTTGATAGACGGCATTCATGCCACCCGCAATAAAAGCCAAGGCGGTCAATGAAAATATACCTATGCAGACTTGATTTACGGTTAGCGTCTCTATGGCAGCAGACTGCTGCAAAATCAAATAGAGCACAGCCAAAACGATTGGGCCAAGACTGCAGGCCACAAGACCCCTTCGCAAAAAATCCAAAATAAACTTCTTCATACTCCTTCATACCTCCTTCTGATTTCCGCAAAACAACGTCGGGAAACATATTCCCGATAGCCGCACTGAAAAACTGCATCCACACTGCCGCTGAACACTGCAGCAAACCGCGCAATACGATGTTCATTGGCAAGGGTAGATTTGTTGATACGGATAAAGTACGAGGGCAGAAAACTTTCCAAATCACGAAGCCGATCCTGGATACGATAGTGGTTGCCGCCGGTGTCTATGGCAATCACCTTTCTGTCAAGAATGGTAATACATTCGATTTCTCCAAAGGCCAGTTTTCGTATCTCGTCATCCCGATATCCCATGATACACTCTACACCGGAATAACCGCAGATAAGGTCTTCAATCTTCTGTGTCAGGGAAGAAGGGGCATGAACGATTGCTATAATTTCTTCGTCTACGTTTTTGTCAATAATGAGTTTGTATTTCATCGCCTTAAATCCTTACTGTCTTTTCATTTGCCCGAGGAAACAGCACACAGCCACCACTGTCGCAAATACACTGTACAGAAGCACGGGAAGAATGTGAGATACGGCAATCTCAAAATTTCCGGCAAACAATGACTTTTCCAATTCCGCTGCGTGCATAAAGGGCAGCGCATTGGCAACTTTCTCAAACACCCCTCCCACAAGCTCCAGATCAAACCACACACCGGAAAGCCATGCGGAAAGATTGGTCAGCAGTGCGCCGCAAATGCCGCCCACCTGCTTCACACCGAACACACTGCCGCAAAGCAGACCCAATGCAATGTTGAAAATTGCCATAGGGATGATCCCAAGAATAGCATACAGGATGTTGATACTGATCGTCAACCCCAAAGGAATTGCAAACAGATAGCAGATCACTACCTGACCCAGAGCGATGGGCAGCAGCGGAAGCATATAACCAAGGATAAAATCCACGGCGGTCAGCGGTGTGGCGTACAGTCTCTGCAAAAGGGCGCTTTCCCGGTCTTTGGCAATCAGCGTTGCAGAAAACAGCGTCATAAACGATAGTCCAAATACGGTAATACCCGGAGTCAGTGTGTCAATTTCAAAGAGGCTCACCGGAATATTGGCCTGCATAGCGCTCAGCAGCAACAGTAAGATCAGGGGAAATCCCAGACCGAATCCCAGATTGATGGGGTCCCGGAGGATTTCTTTGCCGCACCGCTTTGCAAATGTCATCATTCTCATACCGCATCATCCTCCTTCACGATGGAAACAAAGGCGGTTTCAAAATCCTTTGTTCCGGCTTTTGCCTTCAATTCATCCACCGTCCCCACGGCAAGAAGTCTGCCGCTTTTCATAATGCCGATTCGGTCAGAAAGGGATTCTGCTTCTTCCATGTAATGCGTGGTCAGAATTATCGTTACACGGCCTTTCAACGAACGAATCGCTTCCCAGAGATCGTGCCTTGCAATGACATCCAGGCCAAGGGTGGGTTCGTCCAGGAATAGGATTTGCGGTTCGCTGATCAGTGCCATAGCAATGCTGACCCGGCGCTGCCAGCCGCCGGGTAACTTTCCTGCTTTCTTATTCAGAACGGTATCCAACGCAAATTGATCGGAAAGTTCATGGATCTTGGCAATCGTTTTTTCCCTGGAAAAGCCGTGGATGCCGCAGATCAGTTCCAGATTTTCTTTTACAGAAAGGTTCGGTGCAACTGCTGTTTCCTGCGGAGATACACCGATCAGCCGCTTTACCTGCTCCGGCTGCTTTGTGATGCTGTAGCCGCCAACCAGTGCATCTCCGGCCGTAGGTTTTGTCAGACAGGAAAGCATTTTGACCGCTGTGGTCTTGCCCGCACCGTTCACACCCAGCAGAGAGAATAATTCGCCCCGCTGAATTTCCAAATGGAGCCTGTCCACGGCAGTAATATTTTTGTACCGCTTGACAAGCTCCATTGTTTTAATCGCTTGCATATGATATCCTCCTTGCTTTTCTCGTGCAAGGACATCATAGCAAATTAAAATATAGAATTGTTGTCTTTTGCCTATTCGGTCGTTTTCGGTGTCTCATCGGTTATCAAAAGCAGAATTGATACAGGGGAAATCAGGTTGTCTTTCACAATTTGGATAATCCCGGGATCAGCATAGATTATTATGATTGCCGTAAAATAGAGGAAGCTACTACCGCCAGGCGGCATCTTACAAACGAAATAAACCTCTCCCGGTGCCGATAGTGGCATAGGGAGATGTTTTGAACACCGAATGTGAAACCCGGAGGTCGTAGAAAAAATTCTTTTCAAAAATTATGAGAATTTATCGGTTTTTCCGATTTCGTGGACATTGGATCCTGGAAAAAGCTGCTTTGTCCGTTGTGTGCTATCCTATTATGGGTCAGAATATGGGTCAAAGGGTTTTCTGCAAATTTGCAGAATTTTACTTCAAACTTTTTATGTGTTTTGGTAACACTTTAGATGCTATCTATTTCTACATCCTAACGACACTCATGCCCATGTCACCACCTCGGCACAGAAGGAAGCCGCCCAGACCATGGGAAATATCCTGAGTATGTAAATTTGGCTTTGTAGCCGATAGAAAAGGCTGGGACGAACAGTGCATCGTCCCAGCCTTCGCTGTCAGATTTTAGTCCCGATTTCCCAGCTCAATAACCTGAAATCATTACTCAGATTGAGCTAACGCAGTCAATGCGCCGGTAATGACATTAGCAATCTCAAACTGCTGTTCATTAGTCAACTTGTATGATGTACGGATTACCATTGTTCCTACAATCGCATAAGAACTTGAATAAAGTATCTTTCCGTTAATCCCACAGGATAGCCTACTCTTGCTGCTGCATCTGCAAGTGGGAGTCAGCTTTCTTCTGCGCCGCCTGCATCAGTTCTTTTTGCTACGATACTATCTCTTGGAATTATGCTAGGCACATTCTCCTTATCTTAAGGCTGGTCGGAGCCGGATTCTTCCATTCCCTCCATACCCTCAAACATTTCCATCATTTCCGGGTCGGTCATAGCTTCCTGCATATCCTCAAATTCTGCCTGGACATCCGGGGGGAGCTCATCCAGGAAGTCTGTGAACTCCACACCCTCGGCGCTGCCGCCATCGGTGAAGATGATGGAATTGGAGAAGCCGGCATAAGGCTCGTCGCCGCCGGTGTCCACCGGGTCTGCCGGAGCTTCGGGGTCAACGGAGAGATATTCGGAGAAGTCGCCGCTTTCCAGCATGGCCAGCAGCTCTTCCTCAGAGTGGTAATCGCCGAAGGGTACATCCTGGATCTGG
>JAZNPV010000157.1:0-15436 GCA_045589835.1 Faecousia sp. | reverse complement strand
GTAATTTTGTTATTTGTTAATCGAAAAAGTTACCACTTCAAAACTACGCAGTACCTGAAAAGTACAGTTTTTTCTGCCAGACAAGGAAAAAAGCGCAGGAATCCTTTGTGGATTGCGAGCATTTTTGACGCAGTATGGCTGAAAAAGATGCACCTTTTCAGGCATTACTTCCTTATGAAGCGGTGCCCTTTTCGTATCCGGTTTTTTATATCAATAACCGACCTTCTCCCAGCAGGCGAAAGGAGCAGCCAGTTCTTCGGAGATGTAGACCTGGGTCTTCTTGGTCTGCAGCATGGAAGAGGGAACGTAGGGAGTAACAGGGCCGTGGGTGACCAGACGGGAGGTCATTCTCTGCCAGGAGGAGAAAGTACCGCAGGTAGCCAGAGCATGAACCTCGATCCGCTCCTTGGCGCGCATCACGTCGATGGGGCCGATGGTAGCAGCCATGGGAGGCACGTTGGCGATATCGCCGGACTGGCCGAAGGTGCCGTTCAGAGAGTTCTGCATGACAGTCATGGGGTGCAGCTTGACCAGCTTTGCGGGCTGATTCAGCCATTCCTCCACGTCACCGCTGCCGATGAACTCGGGGATGGGATCTACGAATGCAACGTGACCGGTCCAACCGGGAGAGGTGGAGATGATATCTGCGCCGCCCTCGGAAATATCGTTGATGATCTTGGAGTAGTCATTGATGTTGGCGTTGGTGGGATAGTGAACATTCTCCATGGGCATACGCAGCTTGGGATCGATCTGCATGACCAGATACTTAATCATAGAGTGAACGAAGCCTGCCTCGTAGGTCTCGGGAGCGATGTTGCCCTGATCGTCAGCCCACTCGTCCTCGGCAAAGATATGTACCTTGGAGCAGTCAACCTGGAAGTAGTTGATGAGCTGTGCCAGAGGGATGTAGGTATCGGGCTCGGGGTTGCCCAGAATCATGGTAAAGGTACGGCCTGCCTCGGAAGCTGCCTTCAGGCGGGAGAACAGGGTAGCGATCAGCACAGGATGGGGATTCATCATGACCTTTACGTCAAACTCGGGATGCCACCAGGGCTCACGGTTTTCCAGTTCCTTGCCGCTCATCTTGCGAACGCGCTCACAGACCTCACGGTCCTTAAAGGGCACAAAGTCGGCGGGCAGGAAATCAAACACAGTAGCGGGTTCAATAGCGATGTCCTTCATTTTATAATTTCTCCTTTCAGAATTACAGATTGAATATTCATCCGGTGATCGGTGATCACCAGGTCTGCACGAAGTCCCTCCCGGATCTGGCCCCGGTCACAGAAACCGACGGCCTTGGCGGGATTGCAGGAAGCATAGCGGAACACATCCACAATGGATGCGCCGGTGTGCTTCATCATGTTCCGGCAAGCCACCTCCAGCGTCAGCTTGGAACCGGCGATCTCGCCCTCGAAGTCAAAGCAAAGATCGGTAACACCTTCATAGCCCTCAGGAATGGGGCCGTCAAAGACGCAGGCGTCAGAGATCAGGATCAGCCTGTCCTCACCCTTGATCCTGCGGATCAAGCGCTGCATATAGGGATCCACATGGATTCCCCGGCTGTCGCAGATCATTTCCGCGTAGATCTCCCGGTTGTAGTTCACCGTTTCATCCACGCACACGCCCCGGCACTCCGGATACATGGGGCGGTCGCCGGTGGCATTGGTGTGGTGGGTGCCGATACACAGGCCGTAAGGCATCAATGCTTCGATCTGCTGGGGACTTGCCTCGCTGTGGCCTACGGAGAACCGCACCATGGGGTTATTCTTCCGGGCATCCAGCACGAACTGCAGGATATTCTCCCGTTCGGGAGCCAGTACCCAAACCTTGGCATCGGTGCCAACCTGATCGATGACCGGCTGGTATTCATCAGCACAAACAGGGCCTTTCCACGGGTTATTCTCCCGGTCTGCGCCGAATTTTGGATTCATATAGGGCGCTTCCATATAGAAGCCCGCAATGTTGGCGCCCTCCGGCTTTTGCATGGCCGCCTGTACGGTCTTTGCCTGCTCAACAAGCTGCTGAGCATTCATATTGAAATACAGGGTCGCCAGAACACTGGTGGTGCCATGCTCCAGATTGAACCGGGCAGCCGCCTCCGGTTCATCGTAGAACCAGTGTCCGCCGCCGGCATGGGTATGGATATCCACAAGTCCCGGGCCCACATACAATCCACCGGCATCAACGATCTGACAGCCTTCGGGAATCGGAAAATGCCGCATTTCGCCAAAGGAATGGATCTTACCATCTTCAACTAGCAAGGCCGCATCCTCTATCAGATGATCGCGCATAACCAGTGTTGCGTTTATGACAGCAAGCATGGAATGCCTCCTTAAAAAGATTTGGAATTTGGGCCAAAAGCAACCATAATCCCGGCTTATTACTAGAATTATATTGAAAATCACAATTACTGTCAATGGTAGATCCTGCTGTGTCTGGACAATTTACAGCCATATTTATGGCATATTCTGCTTCTGCATTCTATTTCCAGACTTTTCCGCGCTTCCGTATCATGCCCATGCATACCAAAACGCCCCGGCACGGATAAACAGGCTTGATTTTATGGGGGAATATGGTACAATATGGGAAGTTATTCAATCAGCTCTTTACCGTATCGAAAACGATTCGAAGTAATCGCGGAGGAAATACAATGAAAACATATACCATCAGCAAAAAAGAAGACAGCTTTTCCTGGGCACATGTCCCTGCTCTGGATCTGGATACCCCTCTGTGGCTGCCCCGGGCAGATATTTCCGCACAGGCAAAGCTGTGCTATGACGATCAGGCACTGTACATACACCTGCAGGCCGTTGAGCAGCACATTCGTGCTGAAGAAACCGGCCCCCTGGGTGCCCCCTGCGAGGATAGCTGTCTGGAATTTTTCTTCTCCCCCATCCCGGGCGACAGCCGGTATTTTAACATTGAATTTAATCCCAACGGCTGTATGTTTCTGGGTTTCGGCAGCAACCGCTATAATCTGGTGCGGCTTCTGCCCATTCAGGAAGTGCTGAGTCCCCAGATCCACCGTACAGAGGACGGCTGGGAAGTGGAATACCGCATTCCCGCTTCCTTTATTCAGATGTTCTTCCCGGAATTTACCATGGAATCCGGAAAGGCCATCCGTGCCAACTGCTATAAGTGCGGCAATCAGACGGTGCAGAAACACTATTTCTGCTGGAATCCCATTGAACTGGAAAAACCAGATTATCACTGTCCCCAGTTTTTTGGCACCATGGAATTCGCATAAAGAGGAGCAAAGCTATGGAACAAAAGAAAGCAGTTAAGTTTTCTTCCCGCTGGGGATTTATTCTCTCCGCGGTAGGTTCTGCCGTGGGTATGGCCAATGTGTGGGGCTTCCCCGCAAAGCTGGGTGCCAACGGCGGCGGTGCCTTTTTAGTAGCCTATTTGATCTTTATCGTGCTTTTCAGCGTAGTGGGCCTTTCTGCCGAGTATGCCATCGGCCGCCGCTCCCGTACCGGAACTCTGGGCTCCTACCGGGCCGCATGGGCTACCCGTGGAAAGAAAGCCGGCAAAGCCGGCGGTATTCTGGGCTGGCTGCCTTTGGCTGGCTCCATGTGCATCGCCATCGGCTACGCCGTTATCATTGCCTATGTACTCAAAGCGTTTTATCACTCTGTCACCGGCGAACTGATGCATGTGGATACCGGTACGTGGTTTGAGGGCTTTTCCTCTGCGGATTATTCCGTGATCCCCTTCCACATCATTGTGGTGGTGGGCACTTTGCTGACCTTGCTGCTGGGTGCCAAAAGCATCGAAAAGAGCAACAAGATCATGATGCCTGTATTCTTTATTATCTTTGTGGTGCTGGCTGTGCGTGTGGCCTTTTTACCCGGTGCGGCAGAGGGCTACCGGTTTATGTTCACACCGGACTGGTCTGCCTTGAAAGATCCTATGACCTGGATCTGGGCTATGGGGCAGGCATTCTTCTCCCTGTCCGTCACCGGCAGCGGCATGATCGTTTACGGCGCGTATCTGGACGATAAGGAAGATGTGGTGCACATTGCTGCCCGCACCGCCATTTTCGATACCATTGCTGCCATGGTGGCCGCCTTAGTCATTATCCCCGCCTGCTTTGCCTACGATCTGGACGTGGGTGCCGGCCCTGCCCTGCTGTTTGTGACTCTGCCCCGGATCCTGCAGGATATCCCCTTCGGCCAGGTCTTTGCAGTGATCCTGTATACGGCTATGGTATTTGCCGGTGTCAGTTCTCTGCAGAATATGTTTGAGGCTGTGGGCGAATCCCTCCAGTTCCGTTTCCCCAGGCTGAGCCGCAAAGTGGTGCTGGTGCTGCTGTGCGTGGTGTGTCTGGGCTTTGGCCTGCACATGGAGCCCATTGCCAAATGGGGTCCATGGATGGACATTGTTTCTATTTACATCATTCCCATCGGTGCAACATTGGGTGCCGTTTCCTGGTTCTGGATTCTGAAGAAAAACGATCTGCTGAACGAGATCAACAAGGGCGTTCTGCGCCCTCACGGTACTGTATGGTATAGTGCAGGCCGTTACCTGTATGTGCCCTGTGCGCTGATCCTGTGTCTGGTTGCCCTGTTCATGCAGGTTGCATTCTGAAAAACGAGGCATTTCCCATGAAGTTTATCGATATCCATACCCATATATATCCCGATGAAATTGCCCAAAAAGCCACTGCCAGCGTACGGGATTTTTATAACATCGGCGACGACCGCATGACCGGTACCGTTTCCCAGCTTCTGCAGCAGAGCAAAGCCGCCGGGATCGAACGGTCTGTGATTCTGCCGGTAGCCATCCGTGCTGACCGGGTTCGGGGCATCAACAGCTTTATTCTGGAGCAGACAAGGCTGCATCATGAATTTGTTGGCTTTGGCACCGTCCATGCCGCTATGGAAAACATTGCAGATGAAGCCCGGTGGATCATGGAGCAGGGCCTGAAGGGCGTGAAGATGCATCCGGATTCCCAGCGTTTTGCCATTGACGACCTGCGCCTGTTCCCTCTCTACGAAGAGATACAGGGTAAAATCCCTGTACTGCTGCACATGGGCGACCGCCGCTACGACTACTCCCACCCCATCAAGCTGCGCAGGATTCTGGATCTGTTCCCCAAGCTGGATGCCATCGCCGCCCACTTTGGCGGCTACTCCATGCAGCAGACTGCCTGTGAATTGCTGAAGGATACCAACTGCATATTTGATGTATCCAGTTCCCTGATGTTTATGCAGCCAGGTGAAGCAGAGCGCTATATCAATACCTACGGTGCGGAACGGATGGCTTTCGGTTCCGATTATCCCATGTGGGATCCCCTAACGGAAAAAGAACAGTTTTTAAAGTTAAAGCTGACCATTGGACAGAAGGATCAAATTGCCAATAAAACTGCCAGGCGGGTATTGGGATTATAAGCGTTTCCTGCAAGTACATGCATCTTTTCCTGCATTTTGCTTTCGGCGGGGTTGTTTTTGCACAAATCCGTGCATTTCCGGCAAAAATACAGCAATACCATATTTTTCCGGTTGCTAAACCTTCCCTGTCCCGGAAACATTTACAAAAAAAATGTCAATTTTTGTGCATTTTCACTTGACATTTCCAACAAAAGTAGCTATAGTAATGGATAATTGCTGGACAGCTATTATTGAAAATGCAAATCAGCAAAAACCATCTGTCAAAACGGAGGAAGAATCATGAGCTACAATCCTTATCAAAACATGCTGAACATCGTTGATCGCGCAGCCGGTATTCTGGGCTATACTCCCAGCGAATACGAAACCCTGAAGTATCCCGAGCGGGAGCTGAAGGTGGCCGTGCCTGTTGAAATGGACGACGGCACCGTCCGCGTTTTTGAAGGCTATCGCGTGCAGCACTCTACTTCCAGAGGTCCCGCCAAGGGCGGTATCCGTTTCCATCCCCGTGTAGACCTGGACGAGGTCAAGGCACTGGCCGGCTGGATGACCTTTAAGTGCGCAGTTGCCAACATTCCTTACGGCGGCGGCAAGGGCGGCATTGTTGTGGATCCCGCAACCCTGTCCCAGAACGAACTGCGTCGTCTGACTCGTCGTTTCACCTATATGATCGCTCCCATCATCGGACCGGATCAGGATGTTCCCGCTCCCGATGTGAACACCACCCCCGAGATCATGGGCTGGGTCATGGATACATACAGCATGATCAAGGGCCGCAGCACTCCTGCTGTTGTCACTGGCAAGCCCATTGAACTGGGCGGCTCTCTGGGCAGAAATGCCGCTACCGGCAGAGGCATCATGATGAACGCCAAGTTCATTCTGAATAAGATGGGCCTGCGTCCGGAGGACACCACCGTGGCTATTCAGGGTCAGGGCAACGTAGGCGGCATGACCGCTGAGCTGATGGATAAGGAAGGCTTCAAGGTCGTTGCTGTCAGCGATATCTCCGGCGGTATCTACGATCCCGATGGTCTGGACATCCCCGCTATCCGCAAGCACCTGTCCGTCAGAGGCGTAACACTGGCCACCTACGAAAACGACAAGATCCAGCGCATCTCCAACGAGGAGCTGCTGGAGCTGCCCGTCACCATGCTGGTCCCCGCCGCTCTGGAAAATCAGGTCAACGGCGGCAATGCTGACCGTGTACAGGCTAAGGTCATCGTGGAAGGTGCCAACGGCCCCCTGTCCAACGAGGCTGATGATATTCTGGAGAAGAAGGGCGTCATCGTTGTTCCCGACATTCTGGCAAACTGCGGCGGTGTGGTTGTTTCCTACTTCGAGTGGGTACAGAACCTGCAGTGCGTTTCCTGGTCTGAGGAAGATGTCAACGCCAAGCTGTTCGAGGTCATGTCCAATGCCTTCAACGGTGTTTACGACATCGCACAGGAGAAGAATGTAACTCTGCGTACTGGCGCTTATCTGATTGCTGTCAAGCGCGTTGTGGAAGTCAACAAGAAGCGCGGCCTGTGGCCCTAATCTTACATAATCCAATAGATACAAAAGACCGCCGAACAATCGGCGGTCTTTTTGGCACGCTGAAAGGGGTCTGGCCAAAGGCCAGACCCCTTATTTCATCAAATCAAACTTCCTCTACGCGCTTCCACTGCAGAGACTCGCCGTCTTCCTCCAGCGTAACCTCATCAATGATCAGCACACCGTTTTCCAGCGTGTAAGTACTGGCCTCCATATCACCGGTCCAGCTCAGCGCGCTGTAGATCTTGCCATCCTCTACATAGTAGACCTGGGTTACATTGAACGCACCGAAGAACTCATTCAAATTGACTGCTTCTGCAGTCGTTTCCGCATACTCTTCCACAGTCATACCATAGGTTTCCACCATGGCCTCATCTGCCTGGCTCCGGGTCAGGCCCATCATGCCCAGCTCATAGTACAACTGGTCCTCATACACTGCCTTCAGGCCATCCTTAAACGCCAATTCGTCAGCCAGTTCAAAGCTGAGCTTCAGTTCGCCAGCCTTTCCGAACTCGTAATACAGCGTCATCGGCAGTTCATCGATATAACCTTCTGTTCCCATCATGCTTCCCGGAAGCTTTACATCCGCATACCACTTTCCGTGCAGATGCTTGGTAGCTGCTGTAGTAAAACGGGAGTCCGTATGGATCTTGTCACCCTCTGTCAACTGGCAGGCAGAGCAGGTTTTGGGCGCCTCTGTTGTAGCCTCTTCCCAGGTATGGCCCAGTGCAGTTCCCTCGGTCTCATGGCAAACGGAGCACTTCTTAGGCAGAATACAGGTGGCAGCTTCCCAAGTGTGGCCCTTGGCCTCACCTTCTGTAGCCTTGCAAACATCGCAGGTCTTGGGAGCTGTGCAGGTTGCCGCTGCCCAGGTGTGTCCCAGGGGTGCGCCTTCCGTTTCCTGACACAGGGAACAAGTCTTCGGATTGACACAGTTAGCAGCCGCCCATTCATGCTCACAGCCACAGCCCGCAAGCATCAGCACAACTGTTAAAATCAAAACAACAGACAACAAGTATTTTTTCATACAGAGCCTCCTAATATGTATTATACTGTCATTTTATGATAGCACAGCGTCAAGTTAAAGTCAATATTATCCCCCTTCATCTACAGCCAAGCTGCCAGAAAGCCACCGCGCTGGCGGCGGCAACATTCAACGAATCCACCCCATGGTACATAGGGATTTTTACAGTATAGTCGCAGTTTGCAATGGTATCTTCCGCCAGTCCGTCGCCCTCCGTGCCCAGCACGATGGCCAGCTTTTCCTCCGCGCAAAGAGCCGGATCTTCTATGGTAACAGAATCGTCACAGAGAGCCATAGCCGCTGTTTTAAAACCGTAAGACCGGAGCTTTTCGATCCAGCCCTCTTCCATGTATGTCCAAGGCACCTGAAATACCGTACCCATGCTGACTCTTGCGGCGCGCCGGTACAGAGGATTGCTGCAGGCGGGGGTCAGCAGTACGCCGTCCATACCCAAGGCCGCCGCCGACCGGAAGATGGCACCCAGATTAGTGGGATTCATAATATCCTCCAGCACCGCCAATCTTTTGGCGCCGGCGCACACCTGCTCCACGGCAGGCAGGTCTTTTCTGCGCATGGCGCACAGCATGCCCCGGGTCAGCTGATAGCCGGTCAGCTGGGTCAGCAGGTTAAATTCCGCTGTGTAGACCGGCAGGCCATCACAGCGCTCCAGCACATCTTTTGCTTCGCCATGGATGTGTTTGCGCTCCACCAGAAAGGATACCGGCTCGAAACCAGCGTCCAGCGCCCGTTCGATGACCTTGGGACTTTCGGCAATAAACAGCCCGTCCTTCAGCCTGTGGCGGTTTAGAAGCTGGGCTTCCGTCAGCCGGGCATACACATCCAGCTCCGGGGAGGCAAAATCCGTAATTTCAATAATATTAGGCATACCGTTCTCCTTGCAGTTTCTTTAAAAACATTATAGTACGCACGGAGGTTTCTGTCAAATTTCAGTTTATCGTGCAGTTGCACTGCCGCTTACGCGCCAAAGGCTTCCCCCGGGGGGAAGCTGTCATAAAATCCGGCACGGATTTTATGGCTGATGAGGAAAGCGGGCAGAAACGGAGGATTTCGCGTTTGTTTATAGGCTTAAAGCGCACTGTCAGTACACGCCGTTCCTCATCCGTCCCGGCTTGCGCCGGGCCACCTTCCCCCCGGGGGAAGGCTTTTGGTTCTCTGCTTAACTAACCGATAAATACAAATTTATTCATCTTATCAAACACAACAAATTGCTTGCAAACCTTGGCTGGGATGGTATAATATAGATATTATTATACGGAAAGCACCGCATATCTAACGTACCAAGGGAAGGGATAGTATGAAAGTTACGCTTCAAAATCTAACAAAGAAATTCCCCAGCCGGGATAAAAAGGCTGGCAAGGAGGTCATTGCTGTCAATGATTTTACGCTGGAGATCCCCGACGGCAAACTGATCGGTCTGCTGGGACCCTCCGGCTGTGGTAAGTCTACCACCCTGAATCTGCTGAGCGGTCTGCAAAAGCCCACCTCCGGCAGGATCTTCTTCGGCGAGGACGATGTGACCGACCTGCCTGCGGAAAACAGGGGCATCGGTCTGGTATTCCAGAACTACGCCCTGTACCCCCATCTGACAGTGAAGCAGAACATTCTGTTTCCGTTGGAAAATTTGAAAGGCAAGGACAAGCTGACAAAAGAACAGATGCTGGAAAAGGCATATGAAGCCGCCCGGCTGGTGCAGATCGACATGCTGATGGACCGCAAGCCTAATGAGCTGTCCGGCGGTCAGCAGCAGCGTGTGGCTATCGCCCGTGCGCTGGTGAAAATGCCCCGGGTACTGCTGCTGGACGAGCCTTTGTCCAATCTGGATGCCCGACTGCGTCTGCAGACCAGAGAAGAGCTGAAGCGCATCCAGACCCAGACCGGCATCACCACCGTATTCGTCACCCATGACCAGGAGGAAGCCATGAGCATTTCCGACTTGATCGTTGTGATGAAAGACGGCATCCTGCAGCAGCAGGGCAAGCCCCAGCAGGTCTACGACGATCCCGCCAATCTGTTTGTTGCCAAATTTCTTGGCACACCGCCTATCAATGTATTCGACGGCAGCGTAAAGGGCGGCAAGCTGTACATCGGCGGTGAAGCTGTGCTGAGTGCCAACTGCCCTGACTGTGAAAAGCTGACCGTGGCCATCCGGCCCGAGGGCTTCATCCCCTGCGAAAACGGCCCGCTGCCCTGCGGCTTGAGCCGGGTGGAGATCATGGGCCGGGATACCAGCATGGTCTGCAGCCACGCCTGCTTTACCGGCGACAGCTTCCGCACCATCGTAGACTCTGATGATGTGACTTTAGTTTCCGGCGGTTCTGTCCGCTTTGCTCTGAAGCCCCACAAGGTATTTCTGTTCCGTGATGAAAACGGTGAACGGATCCGCTGTGCGTTGGGAGAATAAATATGGAAAAACAAAACCGAAAAGCATGGCTCTACCTGCTGCCAGCCATTCTGTTTCTGGGCGCGTTCATGGTGTATCCGCTGATCGATGTGCTGATCTACTCTCTGGAAGAGGGCTACAACTCCGCATCCCAGACCTATTTTGGCATTGGTGCTTACAATTACGACTATGTACTGCATGACCCCTACTTCCTGCAGGCGTTGAAAAACACCTTCATTCTGGTAATTATTACCGTCCCCCTGTCCACAGGCATCGCTCTGCTGATCTCCGTGGGACTGAATTCCATCAAACCTCTGCGGAATCTCTATCAAACGGTATACTTCCTGCCCTATGTAACAAACACGCTGGCAGTGGGTCTGGTATTTATGATCCTGTTCCAGAAGACCCCCTATACCGACGGTCTTGTGAACTTACTGATCAAGTGGTTCGGCGGAGAATCTGTAGACTTCATTGACGGCCCTTACTGGGCCAAGATGTTCGTACTGTGCTTCTACACCGTCTGGGTGGTCATGCCTTTTAAGATTTTGATTCTGACCAGCGCTCTGGCATCGGTAAATCAGGAGTACTACAACGCCGCCCGGATCGACGGCACCTCCAAGGGCCGAATCTTCCGGAAGGTCACGCTGCCTATGATCTCCCCCAGTCTGTTTTATCTGATCATTACCGGCTTTATCGGTGCGTTCAAAGCCTATTCCGATGCGGTGGCCCTGTTCGGCACCGATCTGAACGCAGCAGGCATGGCCTCCATCGTGGGCTATGTGTATGGCATGCATTACGGCAACAGCGGCGGCTACCCTTCCTACGCCTCTGCCGCGGCGATCCTGCTGTTTGCCATCGTGCTGACCATCACCTGCATCAATCTGCTGGTCAGCCGGAAACACGTGTACTATCATTGAGGGCATTGCTATGGAAAAACAACAGGAATTTGCGCGGATCGAAAAAAATGCCCGTGTCCGCAAAACCGTCCGGAATGTGATCGTCTACACATTTCTGACCTTCTGGGCTATCATGGTGCTGTTTCCCTTTTACTGGATGCTCCTGACCTCCGTAAAAAGCTACGGCTCCTACAACGCGGAATTTATCCCCAAGCTGTTTACCCTGTCCCCTACCCTGCAGAACTATATTGACGCATTCACCACCGTTTCTCTGGCAGACTACTTTGTAAATACGGTGATCTTTACCGTTGCCACCACAGCCATCATGCTGGTCGTAACGGTTCTGGCAGCTTTTGCTTTCTCCCGGCTGAATTTCAGGGGCAAGGATCTGGCGTTCACATTATTTCTGGCGCTGATGATGATTCCCAGTGAGCTGGTCATCATCACCAACTTCGTGACAATTACGGATCTTGACCTGCGCAATAGCTTTGCCGGTCTGATCCTGCCCAGTGTGGCTTCTGTTTTCTATATTTATCTGCTGAAAGAAAACTTCTCCCAGATTCCGGATGAACTGTATTATGCCGCCAAAGTGGACGGCACTTCCGATCTTAAGTATCTGATGAAGGTCATGGTGCCCATCTGTAAGCCCACCCTGGTGACTATCACCATTTTGAAAGTCATCGAATGTTGGAATTCCTACGTATGGCCCCGGCTGATTACCGACGACGAAGCCTATTTTCTGGTTTCCAACGGCATTCAGGAAATCCGGGAGAACGGCTTCGGTCGGGAGAATATTCCCGCTATGATGGCTGCCGTTGTGGTGATCTCCGTGCCGCTGATCGTGCTGTTTCTGATCTTCCGGAAAAAGATCATGGCCGGCGTTTCCAGAGGAGGTACCAAAGGATGAAACGAATCACTGCTTTTTGTCTGCTCTTTTGCCTGCTGTTGGGGCTGTGCGGCTGCCACGGCGCAAGAGGGATGGATACCTTTTCCGTACCGGAAAGCTTTGACACCTCCCGCAACTATGAGATCACCTTCTGGGCAAAAAACGACACCAACAAAACCCAGTCCATGATCTATCAGCAGGCCATCAAAGACTTCGAGGTACTTTATCCAAATGTAAATATCACCATTCGCCTGTATACCGACTACGGTCGGATCTACAACGATGTGATTACCAACATTGCCACAGGCACAACCCCCAATGTGTGCATCACCTACCCCGACCACATCGCCACCTACATGACCGGCGACAACACTGTAGTGTCTCTGGATCAGTTAATGGCAGATCCCCGTTACGGTCTGGGCGGCAGCGAGCTGCTCTTTGACGGCCCTGCACAGCAGGAGATCATCCCCAAGTTTCTGGAGGAAGGCAAGATCAGCAGTCAGCAGTACGCCCTGCCCTTTATGCGTTCCACAGAGGCATGTTATGTAAACAAGACTTTTGTGGAAAAGCTAGGCTTCACCCTGCCGGAAACCCTCACTTGGGACTTCATTTGGGAGGTTGCCGACGCAGCTACCTCCAAGGATGCGGAGGGAAACTATCAGGTCAACGGCCAGAAGGTCATGATCCCCATTATTTATAAGTCTACGGACAACATGATGATCCAGATGCTCCGGCAGAAAAACGCCGGCTACTCCACCGAGGACGGCCAAATCCTGCTGCTGAACGATACCACCCGGGAGCTTCTGGATACGGTAGCCCAACATGTGGCATTGGGATCTTTCTCCACCTTTAAGATCTCCAGCTACCCAGCCAACTTCCTGAATGCAGGCCAGTGCATTTTTGCCATTGACTCTACTGCCGGTGCCACCTGGATGGGTACGGATGCACCCTTGTCCGATATCAGCGAAGAGGCGCTGGTTCAGTTTGAAACCCAGGTCATGACCACTCCTCAGTTCGATACCCAGAATCCTACCATGATCTCCCAGGGTCCCTCCGTATGCATCTTTAATAAGACCGATCCTCAGGAAGTACTGGCCTCCTGGCTGTTTGCCCAGTACCTGCTGACCAATTCCGTGCAGATCGCCTACGCCCAGACAGAAGGGTATGTACCTGTCACCTCCAAAGCCCAGAACAGTATCGAATATCAGGATTATCTGAGCCGGGGCGGACAGGATAACGACCTGTATTATCCGGTAAAAATGGAGGCCACCCGGCTGCTGCTGGACAATATCGATAACACCTTCGTTACGCCGGTTTTTAACGGCTCCGCATCCCTTCGTGACGCGGCAGGACAGCTGGTGGAAAGTGTGACAAAGGCAGTGAAGCGAGGCGAAGTGATCGATGATGCATACATCACCGATCTATATGCAGATGTAACCTCCCTGTACCGTCTGGATCAGAGCGGTCTTGCCTCTTCCGGCGGCAAATCGGAGCTGGGCCCACTGCCCCCCAGTGCGATTGCCCTGTTGGTCACATTGGTGGTGGTCTGGCTTTTGATCGGCACATATCTGCTGGCAGAAGCGCTGAGAAAGAAAAAAATGTCAAATCGTTCTCAAACCCATTGATTTTTTCTTTCTATGTAGTATAATGTTGTCGTGCTGTAAAAATAAGCTTGGCACATCTACTTGAAAAGGAGATTAAAAAAATGAAGAAACTGATCGCATTGCTGCTGGCTTTAACGCTTGCTCTGGCTCTGTTTGGATGCACTCCCAGTAAGGATCCTACCGATCCTGTGGATGATCCCGCAAAGAAGTCCGAGGGCGTTATGACCTACGCTGAGTACGTAGCTGCCGCTGACCAGACCGAAGTCAAGATCGAAGCTTACGTGCAGGCTACCCAGTCCTGGTGGGATAACAAGATCACCATTTACGCACAGGACACCGAAGGCGGCTACTTCCTGTACAACATGGCTTGCTCCGAGGCAGACGCCAAGAAGCTGACCCCCGGCACCAAGATCCGCGCTACCGGTTCCAGAACCACTTGGGCCGGCGAAATCGAGATCATGGAAGGCACGCTGGAGATCCTGGAAGGCAACTATGTTGCAGAGGCCACCGATGTGACCGCTCTGCTGGGCTCTGAAGATCTGATCAAGCATCAGAACAAGTTCGTCACCTTTAAGGGCATGACCGTTGAAGCTTCCAACGAAGAAGGCGCTGCTTTCCTGTACAACTGGGACGGCTCCGGTGCAGAAGGCTCTGACAGCGACCTGTACTTCAAGGCTTCCGTGAACGGCCAGACCTACACCTTCGTTATCGAGTACTACCTGTGCGGTCCTGATTCCGATGCTTACAAGGCTGTTCAGAACCTGAAGGTCGGCGACAAGATCGACATGGAGGGCTTCCTGTACTGGTACGAAGGCGTTCAGCCCCACATCACTTCCGTCACTGCCGCGAAGTAAGACAACATCAAACATTTCAGCCCATCATCCGATGGGCTGATTTTTATGCTGGGTGTACCGCTTTCAAATTTCAGTTTATCGGGCAGTTGTACTGGCGCTTACGCACCAAAGCCTTCCCCCGGGGGAAGGCTTTTGGTTCTCCGCTTAACTAACCGATAAATACAAATTTCCGTTTTATATAGCTGTCCATTGCCGCAAAAAGGCGCGTTGCATTTGCAACGCGCCTTTAAACTATTTGCTTACTTGCCGCACATTTCCTTTGCGACTTCCACGATATGCTCTGCACTCAGACCAAACTGCTTCAGCAGATCCACAGCGGGACCGGAGTGACCGAACTCGTCGTTGACACCGATGCGCTTAACGGGAGTGGGCAGCTTCTCGCTCAGCAGGCTGCAGACAGCTTCGCCCAGACCGCCGATAACGGAGTGTTCCTCACAGGTGATGATCTTGCCGCACTTCTTGGCAGCAGCCAGAACCAGTTCCTCGTCCAGAGGCTTAATGGTGGCCATGTTGATGACCATAGCGTTGATACCAGCTGCAGCCAGTTCTTCGCCTGCCTTGATGGCTTCGTAGGTCAGCAGACCGTTGGCAATAATAGCCACATCGGTGCCGTCCTTCAGGATCTCGCCCTTGCCGATCTGGAAATCATAGTCCTCAGCGTGGAATACCGGCACAGCCAGACGGCCGAAACGCAGGTAAACGGGGCCGTTCATCTCGTAAGCAGCCTTCACAGCAGCCTTAGCCTCCACATCGTCGGCGGGGCAGATAACGGTCATACCGGGGATAGCGCGCATCAGCGCGAAGTCCTCGCAGCACTGGTGGGAAGCGCCGTCCTCACCGACGGAAAT
>JAZNPV010000156.1:0-4843 GCA_045589835.1 Faecousia sp. | reverse complement strand
CCGGGGCGCTCATCGATGTACTTGAGATACACATCCCGCTGTGGGGCATCACCATGCAATTCCAGGATGCCGCTGATGAACGCATCCGCATTGCCACGGGTTGGGTTTGCAAGATAGTCCTGGTACTCATGGCTGTCTTTGCAATCCCGGTATTGTTTCAGCAGCTTTGCGATCTGTTTCTGCTGCTCTGCCGTGGCAGGCAGATGGCGGGAGGTATCTTCCGCCATCTCCACACCTTCACGGGTGGCGATGTATTTCAGGTAGCCGCCGGGGGATTTCTTGCCGCCCGGCTTGAGATAGGGGGATTTCAGAATCAGTCTGGCCATTCAATCACCCCTCATATGCTTTCTGGATTTCTTTTAGGTCTACTCTGCCATTGAGTGCTTTGACCTGCTGTACACAATAATCACGCAGTCCGTCCAGATAGCTGTCCTCATAACGATAGCGCCCAGCAGTCAGGTGATTTTGTACGGCGATCTCTACGGTCAGCTTGAAAAGCAACTGGCTGATACGATCTTCTGTCAGCGCGATCTTGCTTCCAATGACCGATTCCAGCGCAGGTGTCAGCACCCTACTGCTGTCCTGCATGTTGATCACGGCGATATAATGCATGATGGCATCGCAGATGAATTCGCTTCTGGAATCCGCGCCGGATTTCTCCACTGCGGCATCGCACTGATCCAGCAATTCTTCGCTGATGTAGACACCAATTCGTTTTCCGGTTTTGTTGTCCATTTTCCTCCTTTCTGGGGTTCAGACCCCCACCTAAATTGTTGATACTCTAAGGGAATTCCGTTTCCAGACGCCTATTTTCGGGGGTATCCCGGAAAAGGTAACACCTTGGAAACCTCGTAAAAGCCCCGCACGGCGTTGCCGGGCGGTGTAATTGGGGAGTATCCGGCGCAGGCCGGAATACTCCCTTTATCCCGCTTTCAAATACTTTCTTCCGAATCTCTCAGAATTGGTATCGAAAGCCGTGCCGCTTATGCGGGAAAATCCTCACCGATGAACAGCGGAAGCTCGTCCGTTTCCGCATCCAGGTCACGATAGATCTCCGGGTTGTCCAGACTCAGCAGATGGTACTCGTTGTTGGAGTAGCCATAAGTATTGCGGTGCTTGTACACCGCAATCAGCTTCCGCTGTTTCAGCACTTTGATTGCTTTCTGGAGCGAAGACTTTTTAATTCCGGTGTCCCGCATGATGGTTTCGTGGGTAGGCCAGCAGTAACCCTTGCTGCCGGAACAGCAGACGAGATAGGTGTACAGCTTGAACTGCGTGGCATCCAGCGGGATCTGGAAGATCTTGTTGGGCAGACGGAAGAATTCCCTGGTAGGCGGCTGATACTTTCTCATTGACTCACCTCCTTGCCAGCGAGCCAACAGATCAGCTCGTCCTTCCGTACAAATGCCTGCCCATGAAGGGTAGTGTGAGGCAGATCGTGCTTACGAATCAAATCGTAAGCCGCATCGATGGGAATTCCCAGCAGTTCTGCCACCTGCGGCGGTGTCAGCAGCAAGGGCAAATCGTGAAAATCTATGTAGGTGTTTTCTCTCAATAAGTGTCCTCCTTTTAGTTCATTTCGGTTTGATCTTCAATCCACTGGATGAACTTATCCTTTGGAACGAGGATCCGGGTGCCGATTCTCATGTGAGGGAAGCCCTTGCTCCGCACCAATTCATAGGCTGCGGCTCTAGAGATTCCCAGTGCTTCACCTACCTCCGGTGCTGTTAAAGTCAGGGGCAGGTCATCGTAGTTTTTGTATTTACTTTCTCTCAAATAATCAGTCCTTTCGATAAAAATTATGGGTTGTTTACAGTAAAATGGGTATAGTATCCCCTCCTTCCTTTTCTGCGACAGCCGTTCTACCCGAGTCGGTTCCTGGCCCAGGATCTCTGGACCGTATTGCAGCCTTGGTGTGCTCATATCGCCGCACACTTCGCCAGCTGCATATCCCCCTCGGACGGTCATTCAGTTGTCAAGGTTCACACAAGAAGGCGTTTCCTTTCTTGCAAGTCCATGATATAATGAAAAAAACGAATTTCACATGGGGAAGGAATCTCAAAGAAATTTACAAAGTTTGCTGCAGGAGGTGAATGCAGATGCACAGCAGAGGACTATATGTTCAGACGGAAAACGAATCTACTATCGATATTCTGATGGTAACGCCGGAGGGAAAAGAGAAGAGGATCTCTAATGTTGATCCTGTGAAGGATCTGATGGCAGCAATTGAGATTGACTACTCAGAGTACCGCAGACGGATAATGCAATTACATAATTTGCCGCTTTTCCAGGAGAAGCTGGATATCGCAATGTGGGAGTATGAGGAACTGGTGAACTCTGCAAGGAAAATTCCAAACCTGATTGCAAAGACCAATCCGGTAGGAGCCTTTGTTGTGCGCCGCAGAATCGAAATGATTTTGCAGCATCCCGATGACGGCAGCGCGATGTATCTGCTGGAAACCGGGCAGTGGATGATTGATGCGCTGATGGAGCCGGTGCTGACTCAGATCCGTCTGCGAAATATATTCGAGGTCACCTTCGCAACCACAGAACGGAAAACACAGGCAGAGCGGTACCAAATTCTCCGGGAAACATATCCCCAGCTTTTTAATTACTACTTCAAAGTAAAGCGACTGCCAGCAGAAGAAGGCGATATGCCTTTCGGAAAGAAGATAGAGTATTCCATCAATACACTTCTGGAACTGCGGATGCTGGAGATGGAAATGTATTTCCGTCAGCCGAAACGCATTGCCAGATGCGCCCACTGCTGGGACTACTTCATTCCAAAAACCAAGAAAGAAACCTTGTACTGTGACCGGGAATGGGAGGATGAAAAGACCTGCAAACAGCTTGGTCCCAATGCGCAGCGGCGGGTTGACCGGCACTATGATACTGCCCTGGAATTGTTTGAGGTCCATCGGAAGCGGATGGGCGCACGGCACGAACGATATATGCAGAGTAATCAAAAGATGGACACGGAATTCATGCTGGGCATTAATGAATACTTCGACTGGAGCGAGATGGCAAAGCAGGCCCGACTGGACTACATCGATGGCAAAATCTCTGCGGAAGAGTTTATCCGCAGGATTGATAAGTACGGTGAACTCACAGATTTTATTGCGCAGAAAACGGAACAAACCGACGAGAGCATCCTGGAAAGACTGGTGAAGCAGGATCTGAGTTTTGATCCCGCACGGCGCTACTTCGATATTCAGACACTTGACTTGGAGGAGCCAGATCCTCAGTGGAAGATCATGACCGCAGAGGAGTGGATGCGGGGCGAACAAGGCACCCGCAGACCTCTGGCAGAACAGGCAGAGGAAATCCATCCGAAGAAAAAAGATGAGGAAGAATAACAACGAGCCGCCCATGGCAACATGGACGGCTCTGCAATGTAAGGGGTTTTACTTGTTCTGTTTGTTTTGTTAGCGCACACCTGGCGGCGAAAGAGGATGCCGCTAAGTAATAATTTGGAACTAATGACAGTTGCAATTCCCAGCAATCCAAGGTAACATACCACAAACTTTTTTGGAGGTATGTTATCATGAATCCCTATCTTGAGAAACTGAAAGCAAATATCGAAGCCAATCCACCCAACTTCGGGGACGGTGAATCTGTCCTGACTATGCTCTACGAGTGCTACAACGAGAATAATCCATACGATAATGAGCAGATACGGGTGGACTTCCATGAGCTTTATCAGCAGATGAACGGCATGCCGCTTCGGGAGATGGATCAGATCGTATATCCGGTTTGCAGGCTCTGCCGGGATCACGAGAGGGCAGGCTTTATTGAAGGAATCCGCCTGGGTGTTCTTTTGGCACATGAGTTAGGAGGGGTGGAGATATGAATGAGATTGCCAATCGATTGAACGCGTACATTCAAAGCCATCCCTTCGATTCTGGAGACAGCGGTTATGAAACGGTACTGGATCAGCTATATCAGGCCTACGCAGAATCCCACGAGAGCGACCCAGAAGAGATCGGTGACGGATTTAAGGAATTGGAGGAATTCCTTTGCTCTTTACCATTAGAGGACAACAATGCTGTATTCAACCTCTGCTGCCGCCTGTGCAGTGCCTACGAACGGAAAGCTTTTCTGGATGGTCTACAATACGGCGCGCACCTTATTAAGGAATTATAATATCGCCATGTAAACACAGCCTGGAATGAAATCCAGGCGGTATTTGTAAGCAACATTATAATTTTTCAATCCTGAACACATTGATCACATCCACATCCGGGCAGCAGAAGCGGATCTCGCCGTTGCAGGAAGTGGGCGGTGTGCCGCCGTAGCGGAGGATGTCAATATACGGAAAAGCAACATGCATGGCCATAGGGCAGAGCTTGCCACGGTCGGCATCATAATCGAAGGTATCTCCGATTTTATGACCACGGTGGCATCCACACTTGCCAATCCTGTCAACCAGGGTTATCTTGATTTTGGGCTTACTCATAGAACTCTCCTAAAATGTGATAGTTGCAACATAGCTTTCTTTGGTGTACAATAGGCGTAAGGAGGCGGTAGATATGAAAGATATTCTGCTGGAGGTCAACTCGCCATTGTTCGATGGCGTGAATCCCGAAGACCGCAAAACCATGCTGGGCTGCATCGGGTATCATATCGGCACTTTCAAGAAAGGTGACATTGTCGCCTTCGAAGAAGAAAACATCAAGCATATCGGTATTATCATTTCCGGTGCCGTGGATATGGTCAAGGAAGATCTTTGGGGCAACAAGACCATGCTGGTGCGGATGCGCAAGGACGAATTGTTCGGTGAGACCTTCGCCTGCGGAAGTGACAACTTATCCGTCGTGACTTTCCTGGTTTCCGATGACGCACA
>JAZNPV010000155.1:0-3135 GCA_045589835.1 Faecousia sp. | reverse complement strand
AATCTTTCATGAGCATAGAGGCCTCCTTTTGCGTAGTGTAGGGGTACATTTATTGTAAAAGATTTTGTCTCTATGCTCAACTGTTTTCTATGAAAATGGGGCCAGGCTCATCGCCTGACCCCAACATTTATTATAGAACCTCCTTTTTCCAGAGCCATCATCTTATCGATCCGGCGCTGATGGCGTTCGCCCTGAGAGAACTCCGTACTCAGCCAGGTATCCACGATCTCCAGCGCCAGCATCTGACCCACCACGGCAGCACCAATGGCCATCATGTTTGTGTCATTGTGTTCCCGGGTCATCCGGGCAGACATCACATCGGACAGCAGCGCGCAGCGAATGCCCTTGATCTTGTTGGCGGTGATGGACACGCCGATACCGGTGGTACACAGGACGATGCCCTTCTCACATTCACCGGAAGCCACCGCCTTGGCAGCGGCTCCGGCAAAGTCGGGATAGTCGCAGCTGTCGTAGGTGCAGGTTCCGAAATCCTTCACTTCATGGCCCTTCTTTTCCAGATGGGGGATCAGCACATTTTTCAGATCCAATGCACCATGGTCACACCCGATTGCAATTTTCATTTGTATTTCCTCCTATATAAACTATATAATGTAACCACCGTTTACAGGCAGTACCTGTCCAGTAACAAATTCCGCCTCCGCCAGATATACCATTGCTTTGGCCACATCCTCCGGTGTGCCGTTTCTGCCCACAGGAGCGTCCTGCGCCATCTCCTCCAGAATATCGCTGTCCACACCGGCACACATATCCGTCAGGATCACGCCCGGTGCCACACAGTTCACCCGGATGCCGCTGGGTCCCAACTCTTTCGCCAATGCCTTTGTCAGGGCGATAACCGCTCCTTTGGTGGCAGAATACGCTGCCTCGCAGGAGGCTCCCACCTGCCCCCACATGGAGCTTACCGTGATAACACAGCCTTTTTGCTTCTGCAGGAAGCCGGACATAGCAGCATTCACGCAGTTATAAATACCTTTTACATTTACGTGGAACAGCCTGTCCCAATCTTCTTCTGAGAGCATGCTCATAAGCCCAGTCTGGCAGATCCCCGCATTGCAGATCAGGACATCTACCGGTCCGATCTGCCTGAAAGCCTGCTGTACCGCTTCTGTATCCGCCACATCGCAGCAGATAGCCCGGGCACCGCTTTCAGCCGCCACTGTATTGGCAGCTGCATGGTTCTTTTCATACAGGAAGATGACCTGATCCCCCCGTTCAGCAAACATCTTCACGGCGGCTGCTCCGATTCCCCGGGATCCGCCGGTGATTACTACCGTTGCCATATTCCCTCCGTAAAAAACAGAGCTGCCGCATCTGCAGCAGCTCCGGGTCTTTATCTTCTGCGGCTCTTGGTGCGGTGGTCGGAATACTGCCGGATCGACGAGATCTTACTGTCGGATTCAGACATGAATTGCTTCAGCTTTTCTTCAAACAGCTGATCGGCAGTCTTGGGTGCGGGAGGGGGCGTAGGCATATTCCGATTGGGTCTTGCCTGCTGCGGTTTATTCTCATCCCGGTTGGGCGCTGCCTGCCGGAAGCCGGTATTGGGCTTTTCCCGCTGAGGCTTGGGCTCCAGGCGCTTGATGGACAGGTTGACCTTTCCCCCGTCCACAGCGATAACCACGACCTTAACATCCTGTCCCTCGGTCAGATGCTGTCGGATATCACTGACGTAGGTGTTTGCCACTTCCGAAATATGTACCATACCGGTCTTATTTTCGGGAAGTGCGATAAATGCGCCGAAATTTGTAATTGACTTTACCTTGCCCTCTAAGATGGCTCCAACGGTTAACTCCATGTGTGTTACGCTTCCTCCATTATGATTGGGTTCTTTCCCTGTCTGTTAATTCACCGGGGTAAAAAAGACTGTATCCGGATCCACCAGACCCAGCTTTTCACCTGCGATGTCTTTGATGCCTTGAACGGTACCCAGTTGGTCGATGTCCTGCTGCAGCTGGCTGTTTGCCTGCTCCAGCCCTGCTGCCTGAGTCCGCATCGCTTCGGCTTTTGCCTGCTCCTGTCCGATCGAGGACCGCAGAGTCAGAATGGCTACCGTAGACAATACGATGGCCGTCAGTACTACACACTTCAGCAGTGTGGAACTGCGCCGGTATACCAGCCGGATCCGGCTGAACGGATTGCTGCGACCTGCCATGGGGTACTCCTCCAGATTCCCGCCGGATACGCCGGCGATTTTTACACTTTATTGTACCCCATTTTTTTCCGGTTGCAAAGAGGAATTTTGCAAATTTTTTAATTTTTTTCAAAAATTTTTTTATTGGCTGTATAAAAAAAGAAAAAATGCCGCCAACACCTTGCCAAAACCACGAAAACACCGGCCGAAGCCATTTCCCCACCGTCAGTTCCCACACAAAGCCTCCCAGAAGCAGCCCGCCTGTATAGCCCAGCCGCAGATCCCCCCGGCAGACCGCAAATCCCAGCCATATCCAAGCCCAGCCTGCACCCAGTACAAACAGCAGATCCGCCAAGGCTGTCCGCCGGGGCCGCAGGGGCCGCAGAAAGCCGTAATACAGTCCCAGCAGGCACCCAAGCAGACACGCCGCAGTAAACCGCTGGGCCGCGATCTGAGGCGTATTCATCCGAACAGCCGGTGCAGCCACCCGCCGGTCTGACGCGGCTCCTCATAGATCAGTGCGGAAACCGTTCCATCCACCGCTACCTGTCCCCCATCCAGAGACAGGGTCTTTAACTGCAGATCTCGTCCCTGTACCACCAACGTTCCCAGACTGGTACGCAAAATCACAGCGCCCTCATCAAAGCTGACTACCTCTGTAACGCCGGACATGGTCAGTCCCTTTCTCTCGTTAAGCGTCAGTTTGTGGGGCAGCTGTAAACGCTCCTCTGCCATTGCATCCCCTCCTTACTCACCAAAACCTATGCGCTGCACCTGCTATTTAGAACCGTTCCATTGACAGCCGCTCCCTCAGAGGGTATACTATAGACAATAAATTTGTCTTTATCGTACAACCTATCAATTATTCTCGTCATTGCGGGAAGTAGCGCACACTGGCGTGGCAATCTCCTTAGGTTTTCGGAAATTTGCCGGGGATTGCCACGTCGGGCTTTGCCCTCCTCGCAATGACGTGCGTTTTAAGT
>JAZNPV010000154.1:0-3197 GCA_045589835.1 Faecousia sp. | reverse complement strand
TGTCGATGACGCTGAAGACCTGCTCCCGTGCAAATTCGGAATTTCGCTCCACACCCAGATCATCGATGATCATCAGCGGATAGCGCTTGAAACTGTCTATGTAAGCGTTCCGGTCACCGGCATACATATTGGTCAGCTTATTTAAGAGCCGGGCGAAGTTGGTCATGATCACCGGCACACCTTTGTCCAACAGGGCATTTGCGATACAGCCCGCGATGAAGCTCTTGCCGGTCCCCACATCACCCCACAGAAGCAATCCGGTAGAATTCTTCTGCATTTCCTCCCAGTGCTGAACATACCGCTTCGCCATGCGGATCTGTTTCGGGTTGTACCCCAGATCATTCTCAAAGGTATGTTTCCGCAGGCCCGGATCCGGGAGGCCAATGCTGCGGTTCTTTGCAACTAGGTCCAGGAACTCCCGGTGTTTCCGTTCCTGCTCCCGTCGGTCGTAATCCTCTGTCTGGCAGGCGCACATGCAGCGGGGTTCTATGGTTTTCCCGGAAACCTCGATCCGCTTCTGACGGGGCGTATGGCATTTGCTGCAGTAGATCAGGCCATCATTCACGATATACTCATCCGACCGGAGCTCTTCCGGGTGAATGAGCCCTTCAATCTCAGTACAGATGGGTATCATAAACTCTCTCCTTCCTTGAAATCATAGTTTCTTACATATTTATTTCTCTTGTTATTATTAGTGGGCACCTTTCTGCCTGACTTGGGATCAAAAAATGCCCTACCGGTAAGGCTCTTTTCGGCCTGTCCGGTGGGGCTGTTTTCTGTCTGTCTTGTAAGGCGGTTTTCTGCCGGTATCTTGATGTAGATCTTGTTAGGTCGCCCTGTGCCCTGGGATTGTTTCATAATCAGATTCTGCTGGATCAGCTGATTCAGCGCTTTTTTGACAGTGGTTTCGCCTTTGCCGATGTCCTTTGCCAGCGCCGGGATCGTATAAAGAACAAAGACCCGGCCAATCTCATCCTGCCAAGGCTGATTCTTCATAGACAACCGCGCCCGGTCCAGTAGGAGCATGTACACCAACTTTGCGGTTTCGCTGATGTCCACATCCAGCAGGAATCTGGGATATGCCATATAGGGCGGGAGATTGCTGTCACTCTTCAAAAACTGTGCCATTCTTTCACCTTCTTTCTCTGTAGCTTTTATTTTTCGGATCACTTGATTTTGCTGATACCCCTCATGACCTTCCGCAGCAACTTATAAATCTGCTCCAACTGAGCCTCTACTTCCGTTAGCTCCTGGGGATAGATGCCATTGCCGCTGTTGAGTTGCCGGGCCATCTGATTTACATTGTTGGATGTGATGCTGAGCAGCCGGATGATCTCCTTCAGTTCCGGGATATCCAGATTGACGATGTAGCCATCCAGGATCATTTTCCGGATATAGGCTCCCTGGTTGACGCCGCCGGCGGCCTCCCGCTTTTTCTGAAGCAGTTCATACTCCTCTTTACTGACCCAGAACTTTACCTGCCTGGATCTGTTCCGGTTGGCTTCTGTTTTTTCTATCTCATTTTCTTCCATATCGGTTTCCCCCTTCCTTTGCTGTTGCGGGCATACCTATCGGCCTCCTCTCCTGCCCTTCAATAGTTATTATTCCGGTTTTCGCAGAAAAGGCTAAATTTGCTGAAAAACTGAGCAAGCTTGCCACAAAGGCGCAGCGGTGTTGCAAAAATGCAACAGTCCGTTCTGTTGGACTAAATTTTTGATAAAATCCGGTCCGAGAGAACGAAAGAGTCGAGATAACACGACAGTTAGCCCCGTGAACAAAAATTTCTCTTTATAAAAGAACGTATGTTTGCTATAATAGAAATAAAAAAGAGGAGGATATATAGCATGGCAGTTGGAGCAAGTTTTGGTGCGCGGCTGGAGCATTTGAGAGCAAGAAAAGGCACCAAGGAAACAGAACTGGCAAAAGTCTTTGGAATCAATCGTTCTACCATTGGCCGTATTCTGAAGGGAGAAACAGAGAAGGTATCTTCTCAGCTGGTCATTGATACGGCCCAGTATTTCGGAGTGTCCACAGATTTTCTGTTGGGTCTGACAGATATGCCGGATCCCATGAACCATCCGATGGAAGAATTCAAACTGACAGAGGGCGCAGCGAAAGCAATTCTATATGAGGATGTCCACGTTGAAATGTTGAACCGGCTACTGGAGAATCCGAGATTCTGTCAGCTGACCCATACTATGGCCTATGCTCTGGAGCCGGAGCAGACGGTTGGTGCGCTGTCCTTTGATAACATACTGGCCCATGGTGAGAGCCTGTTCCTGGAGGTTATGACACCGTCCCAGAAAATTAAAAGAGAAATGAAAAAGGATTCCCAGAAAATTGCTTCCCAGATCGTCGATCCGAATACCGTAGGAAATGGAAAAATGCTGGAGGAATTCCGGGCAATTATCCAGCAGATCCGCAAAGATATGAAAATGGAAAAGCCACTCTCCGTGCCGGTGACCCGAGAATTTCTGAAGGAGATGGACAAGGAAATCCTGTCCCGGGCAGATGGCGAGCGAAAGAATATCAACCCCAGAATCGTTGCGGAGGTCATAGTTGACAAATCTATGGTAGCCAGTATCTGCACACCGGCGCAGCGGGAAAAATTCATTGATTTGATGGAGGACATCCTGATCACATACAGAGGTGAGGACGGTGGAGAAGGAACATAAAAACGATCTGTCCAATGAGGAACTCTGCGTCCTGGCCCAAGGCGGCGATGCAGAAGCGGTGATGCTTCTTCTCCAAAATTGCGGAAGCTACATCGGCGGTCTGATTAAAATGCTGGGCATTCCCCCAATTCGGTACCGGCGGGAACTCGTTGAGTGGGGTGAGATCGGCGTACTGGAAAGTATCCGCAGTTTCGATCCAACCATGGGAACAAAATTTCTGACCTTTGCTCACTACAACATTTTGAACGAACTCAAGCTGTTTCTGGAATCCTTCCGGATCGTAGCAAAGGAAGTGAACTTCCCGGGCAAAGAAAATACAAGCGATGAGATCTGCGAGTGGGCGCTGGAGTTGGATTGCTTCAAAGCAAATCCGGAAATACGTCCCATGGAAAAAGCATATGAAAGAAAGCTCCGGGATGCATTGCTTGAAGCAATTTTGGATGCACTGCCAGAGCAGGAAAGCACATATGTGAACTACCGCGACGGCTTTGCAACGAATAAGCCTATGCATAATTTCGAGGT
>JAZNPV010000153.1:0-3907 GCA_045589835.1 Faecousia sp. | reverse complement strand
GCATCTGCGAAGCGGCCGTAGGAACCCTTAGCCTTCTTCAGAGCCTCGTTAGCATCGTCGCCCTTCTTGATGAAGTCCATCATCTTGCCCAGATTGATGAACTCGTAACCGGTGATCAGGTCGTCCTCGTCCAGAGCGATGCGGGTGACGTAACCCTCAGCCATCTCCAGGTAACGGGGGCCCTTAGCCTTGGTGGCGAACATGGTGCCGACCTGGCTGCGCAGGCCCTTGCCCAGGTCTTCCAGGGATGCACCGACAGCCAGACCGTCTTCGGAGAATGCGGACTGGGTACGGCCGTAAACGATCTGCAGGAACAGTTCGCGCATAGCGGTGTTGATGGCATCGCACACCAGGTCGGTGTTCAGAGCCTCCAGCAAGGTCTTACCGATCAGGATCTCGGAAGCCATTGCTGCGGAGTGGGTCATACCGGAGCAGCCCAGGGTCTCCACCAGAGCTTCTTCGATGATGCCTTCCTTGACGTTCAGGGTCAGCTTGCAGCAGCCCTGCTGGGGAGCACACCAGCCGATACCGTGGGTGAAACCGCTGATATCGGAGATCTGCTTGGCCTGTACCCACTTGCCCTCCTCGGGGATGGGAGCGGGGCCATGGTAAGCGCCCTTACCGACGGAGCACATATGCTGTACTTCTGCACTGTAAATCATGGCAATATTCCTTTCTTTTCAAAAGACGTATTCGTCTTTGGATTTATATATGGAGAAAACCAAGTTTTTCCGCATACATTATACATACAAGGGCGCAAATTGTCAATGATTGCGCACAAAATATCGGAAAGTGATAGTTGTATTTATTGGTTAGTTAAGCAGAGAACCAAAAGCTTTCCCTGGGGGAAGCCTTTGGCGCGTAAGCGCCAGTGCAACTGCCCGACAAACTGAAATTTGTCTGCATGATACTAAAAAAGTGGGCCATACTAACACCATTACTGAAAGAAGGAGGAAGCTGCAATGAACGAGAACGCAAACAAGTGCATCGAATGTACCGTCCAGCAGTGCGCTTATCATTGCGATGAGGCAAACTACTGCTCTCTGGACCGGATTCTGGTTGGCACCCACGAAGAGAATCCTACTGCCAATCAGTGTACCGACTGTAAGTCCTTCCGCAGAAAGTAAGAACGCTTAAATGGTATATGCGGCGGCTGTTGCCGCCGCACTTTTTATTGACTTTTTTGCTGGATTCGTTATTATAATAGCAGAAAATACATAATTTCTTCATAAATTCCTTTTATAGTGGTATGGAACGAACTGGAGGGGGATATCAATGGAAGACTATCAGGATTATATACAGCCGGCAGCGCCGGAGGAAGAGCAGACAGAATGTACACAGAGCAGGCAGTCGCCGTTTGCGGATTCTCCTTATGAGATTTACACGGCACCTGCTGGGGAGCCTGAGCCTGTTCCTGTAAAGAAGGAAAGAAGCGGAACGATCCGAGGCGTTTTGGCAGCTTTGGCGGTGGTGGCCATGGTGATTGCCTGCTGCGGTGCCACAGCGGCACTGGTAAACCGGCACTGGGAGAACCGGACCGCACTGTTGAATCAGGTAACGGATAACAAGTTGAATGCTTTGCAGGCGCAGATTGACGCGCTGCAGAATGTAGATGCACCCGGTACTGACAGTTCTGCGCAGGAGGGGATGTTGACGCCCGGCCAGGTTTATGCCCGAAACGTGCAGGCTGTGGTAGCGATTTCCAATCAGGCAACCACCAACTTTTACGGGCAGATTTCTGAAACGGCATCTACCGGCTCCGGTTTTATTATTACCGCAGATGGCTATGTGGTATCCAACTATCATGTGGTGCAGGGAGCCAGTAAGCTGACGGTGCTGACCTCCGACGGAACGGAGCATCAGGCAGAACTGGTGGGGTATGACGATACCAATGATATTGCGCTGCTGAAGATCCAGGGGGAAAATCTCCCTTATGTGAAGCTGGGCAGCAGCGATGCGCTGTCTGTTGGCGATCAGGTGGCGGCTATCGGAAATCCGCTGGGAGAACTGACCTCCACGCTGACAGTGGGTTACATCAGTGCAAAGGACCGTGTTATCAGCACAGACGGCACAGCCATCAATATGCTGCAGACCGATGCGGCCATTAACTCCGGCAATTCCGGCGGCCCGCTGTTTAATATGAACGGAGAAGTGGTGGGTATCACTACCGCAAAGTATTCTGGTACCAGCAATTCCGGCGCATACATTGAGGGGATCGGATTTGCCATCCCCATGGATGATGTGGAGGGGATGATCTGGGATCTGAAGGAGTACGGCTATGTGACCGGCGCTTATCTGGGTGTCATGGTAAAGGATGTGGAAGCTGCCGCACAGGCATACGGCCTGCCTGCCGGTGCTTATGTGCAGGAGGTTACCGCCGGAAGCGCGGCGGAAAAGGCCGGCTTGAAGGCACAGGATATTATTGTGAATTTTGCTGGCTATAAGGTCACATCCCTGAACGATCTGACCCGGGCATTGCGTAAAGTGGAAGCAGGACAGGAAACGACGATCACGGTTTACCGGGCGGGGCAGGAAGTGCATTTGTCCGTAACGCCGGACGAAAAGCCCAGACAGTCCCAGCAGGAAACGGTACAGCAGCCTGCAACTTCCGGTCAGGAGGACTTTTGGGAGCAATTCGGTTCCTGGTTCCCCTTCTTTGATTGATATGCGGCAGGTAAATGCCGCTATATGAATAATTGGTAATTATTTCCTAGGTGATAAGCTGAAATGTTTGGTCATTGCCAAATAATTTGAAAATAAAGTTGATTTTTTGTAAAAAATATTAAAAATACGAATTAAAACAATTGACAAATCATGACGGGAACTGTATAATTATTCCATAGTGGGGAGGGAATGATAATGGAACTGACAAAAAGCGAAATGGAAATTATGGACGTGCTTTGGGAGAGTGGTAAGCCCATGTCTCGGGCGGACCTTCTGGAGCGGTCGGAGGAAAAGACATGGAAGGATAGCTCTGTGCATATCCTGCTCAATGGCTTGCTGGTAAAGGGCGCCATCCGCGAGGCGGGCTTCGTAAAGCGGAGCAAGACCTATGGCCGTACCTTTGCGCCGACCCTGACAAGGGAAGAGTATTTTGCCACAACGATCTTTTGCCACAGACACAAGCCTGAGATTACAGGTCTGTTTGAAGCACTGCTGAGAAGAGAGGACATTACAGCAGAGCAGTTGGCTGTGATCGAAAAGCTGGTCGCTGACAAAAAAGCTATTGTTTAATAAAAGGGGTCTGTTGCTTTGCAACAGACCCTTTTTGTACAACACCGGCTGTTTCAAAACGAAACAGCCGGTGTAAACTATTTATTCCTGTTCCCAGTTGTGCCAGACATTTTGCACATCGTCATCCTCTTCCATGATGTCGATGAGCTTTTCCATCAGCTTTACATGCTCTTCGTTATCCAGCTTCTGGTAGTTCTGGGGTACCATCTCGATCTGGGCGGAAGCAAAGGTGTACTTCTTTGCAGACATGGCATCTGCGACAGAGTTAAATTCATCGGGATCGGTGTAGATGGTGAAGCAGTCTTCCTCTGCCTCGAAGTCATCGGCACCGCAATCCATGGCGTCCATCATGACGGTATCTTCATCATAGTCGCCGTCCTCGTTGTCGATGACCAGAACGCCCTTCTTATCGAAGCTCCAGCTAACGCAGCCGGAAGCGCCCAGATTGCCGCCGAACTTATCGAAGTGGTGGCGCATGGAGCCTGCGGTACGGTTGCGGTTGTCGGTCATCGTCTCCACGATGACGGCAACCCCGCCGGGGCCGTAGCCTTCGTAGGTGATGGATTCATAGCTGTCGCCGCCGCCGGCACCGGCAGCCTTTTCAAGGCAGCGCTTAATGTTGTCGTTGGGCATGTTAGCGGCCTTGGCCTTGGTGATGACGGTAGCCAGACGG
>JAZNPV010000152.1:0-14527 GCA_045589835.1 Faecousia sp. | reverse complement strand
TGTACCAAACCGTAGGGGCCGACGCCCCCGGCGGCCCGGCGGTTTTGCTATGCAAAACCGCATTGCCAACGGCAATCATTTATTATTTTCTTCGAAAATCCTAATATTTTGTATAAAATATTGGGTGGGCCGCCGAGGGCGTCTGCCCCTACATTGGTATTTGCAACCGAAAGATAAATACAAATTTGAAAATATAATACCCGGTGCAAACGCTTCCGTTTGTACCGGGTGGTTGGATGTTACTTTCGTTCTTTTAACAGCATAGGTGTCAGCATGGGCTTGCCGAATACGTTTACAAACCGGCTGCATTTGATAAGAAAGGCGTAATAGACATTGTAGCCGCAGCCGTACATGGTTTCGATGTTGCCCTGTCCCTTGGCGATGACAACATCCGCCGTTTCCAGAGCCTGCTTGGCCTCGGAGGAAAGCAGCCGCAGTTCCGTGCCGCCTACCGTATTGCCGTTATCGATCACCGGAAAGGGGATGCCTGCTAGGAGGGCATCCTCCCGGGTGGCATCGTTATGTGCCGGGCCGCCCCGGACACAGTAGGTGATCTGCAAATGGGGATATTTTTCGTGGATCTGCTCACCCAGAATCCGGTCAAAGCAGATTTCTCCCGCATTATCCGTCAGATACAGCAGCGTTCTGCCTGCTGCCAGCTCCTGCTGCAGGCTGCGGTAATTGTCCGTATCCACTTCCAGCTCCTGGGCTTTGTCCAGCAGCCCGTCCAATTGGTCGAAGCTGACCTTGCCCTGCAGGGCGGAAAAGTCAATGTAATTTCCCAGAATTGCAAATTGCAGGGCTGCATAAAGGGGATCTCTGGCCTGCGTTACACGGCTGCGGATATCCTCCAGCCGTGCCATGACGAACCGGTTGGATTCCTCCTTTTCCTTTCGGAACCGGTCCGGTTCCAGACCGTAATACTTCTGGAACAAAGCGTTGGCACCGGGGCCCAGAGTGGGGGAGCTGGCATCCTCCGGCGCTTCCAGATACTGCTGCATCAGCTCCTTTGCAAAGGCCATAGCGGTCTGCTCGTCCCCCAGATTGCTGGCGGTTTCCAGATTCCGGCGCAGATGGCACAAAATACATTCGGTGTTCAGTTTCAGACTCATAGAGGATCCTTTCCAAGAAGTGTATTGCACAGTGCCAACACAGTGGCATCCTGCCGGCTGTTTTCGATCAGCACACTGCCGGGGCCGTCCGAGAGAAGTCCGGCTGCCGCCAGACTGCGCTGGGTATGGCGGGCGGTCCCTTCGCCGCCGTCCAGCAGGACGGTTTTTTCTCCCAGTACCTGGGCGATGGCATGGCGCACAAAGGGATAATGGGTGCAGCCCAGTACCAGCGCGTCCAGCTTTCCGATATAGGGGGAAAGGATCTGGCGCAGAAGGGCCTGGATTTGGGGCGTGTCGGTCTGGCCGGCTTCGATCAGCTCTACAAGTCCCGGTGCGGGGATCAGATCCACCTGCATATCCGGAAAACGCTCCAACTGGTGGGCAAATTTCTCCTCCCGCAGAGTGACCTGCGTGGCCATAACGCCTACACGGCCTTGGGGAAATCGGTCTGCCGCCAGCTTTAGGGCAGGCTCAATGCCGATGATGATGGTATCGGGATATTCCCGCCGCAGATCGGCGATGGCGGCCGCAGTGGCGGTATTGCAGGCAACCACCAGTGTCTTGATGCCCCGCTGCATCAGCATCCGGGCTGCATTCAGCGTCAGTGCCTGCACCTGCCGGGTGGGCCGGTCGCCGTATGGGGCGTTGGCCGAGTCGCCGTAGTACAGAAAATTCTCCCCGGGCATCTGCTTTGTCAGCTCCCGCAGGACACTGATACCGCCTACACCGGAGTCAAATACGGCAATATATTGGTTTTTGGTGTGCATGATCTCACCAGCTTTATAATCGTTTGTACTGATTATACCAAAAACAGACACAACTTGCAACGGCTTGTTTTCTAAATAGCGAAAACCCGGACTGCACAGCAATGCCATTCATTTCGTGTCATTGCGAACCAGTGACCGATGTCACTGGTGTGGCAATCTCCCACTTGAGATGGGGATTCCCACGCCAGTGTGCGCACTGGCTCGGAATGACAAAATACTTACGAATGGCATTGCTTACTGTAGTCCGGGATATAGGCTCAGCTGAGCTGGTTTTCGAAGGAATTCACATCTCCGATCTCGCCGACCTCAAAGTAGATATCCAGCATACTCTTTGCAATAGTAGCCAGCGTGGAACCGTGGCCTGCCTTTTCCACGTAGATGGCAATGGCAATCTGGGGATCGTCCTTGGGGGCAAAGCACACAAAGGCACCATGGTCAGAAGCACCAATCACATCGTGCTGTGCTGTGCCGGTCTTGGCGCAGACTTCGATCGGATAGTTTCTGAAGGTGGAGTAGGCGGTGCCGCCTTCCACGTGGGCCACCATGTACATACCCTGTTTTACGGTGTTGTATGCCTCGTCATTGATGGTCAGCGTGTCAACAAGGGCAGGCTTGCTTTCCAGCAGCAGGGTCTTATAGTCGGAGGATACCACACGGCTCATGAATGTAACCTTGTGCCGGGTTCCCTGGTTTGCCAGCGCCGCGGTATAGACGCCTAACTGCAGGGGAGTAAAGCGGTTTTCGTTCTGACCGATGGCTGCCAGCACCTGGTCGGCAGGGTTCCATGCGGTATCACTGCCGGTGTAAAGCAGCTTTTTAGTTTCCGCATTGGCCCGGTAGCCGGTTCGTTCGGGCAGCTCCACACCGGTGGGTTCGCCCAGACCCAGACCCTTGGCTGTGTTGTCAATGTCGGACAGACGCATCATATCGCCCAGCTCGTAGAAGTAGTAGTTGCAGGATTTTTGCAGTGCTACAGCCGCGTTAATAAAGCCGTGGGTTTCACGCCGGTTTGTATAAAGCAGACACTTGGGCTCAAAGTCCTCATACTTATCAAAAACGCCCTTATCTTCACATTCCCACAGGGAATTGATATAGCTGTTATTGATGGCGGCTACCACCATGGACATTTTGTAGGTGGAGCCGGGGGGATATGCGCCCATCAGCGCCCGGTTGAAGAAGGGCTTATAGGGATCTTCCGAATTGGTTTTGTAATCCTCGAAATAGGTGGCAAGGTCGTAGGTGGGATAGCTGGCGCAGGTAAGGATCTTGCCGGTTTTTACATCGATGGCCACCACGGCGCCGCCTTCCACATCGTGGCCGTCCACAGGATCGCCGTATTCGTCCACCTTACCGCGAAGGTTTTCGATCAGAATTGCCAGATTATCCTCAGCGGTGATCTGCAGGTTAATGTCGATGGAGATCTCTACATTGGAGCCGGCCTTGGGCTCTTGTACGTATTTGGAGGAGACCAGCGTTCCGTCCGGTGCCACTTCATCTTCCCGCAGGCCGTCAATGCCGTGCAGGTATTCTTCGTAGGCTTTTTCCAGTCCGTCCTGACCTACTTCCGCGTCCATCTCATAGCCGTCGATGGTTTTGTAATATTCCCATTGCGCGGGACTCATGGCACCTACATACCCCAGAATATGGGCGGCGTAAGCGGTGTTATATTCCCGGACGGTAGAGGCTTCTACGCGCATACCGGGGATATTCAGCTCCACGATGGCGGACAGCTCTTCTTCGCTGGCATCGTACTGGAACACATAGTTGGAAAGACTGGGAACGCACTGCCGCAGATCCAGCTCATAGCGCAGGCCGATCACCAGACGGGCCTCGTCATCCGTCCACTGGGCAGGGATCTTATACTTTTCCCGGAGCTTGTCGATCAGCAGCGGGGCGGTAATATCCGAGTCCAGACCGCCCTTATAGGCCAGATAGTCCTGGAAATAGCCCTGCCATGCAGAGTTATATTCACTTAACGTGTAGGTAAAGGGGCGTTCCTGAGAAATGGGAAAATGCTCCGAATAGGTGATGCCGGCTTCCTGACAGCGCTGCACCAGCTGATACAGATAGTCGTTGGTGCCGTTGGCGGACAGTAGCACATAGTGATTCATAACCAGATCGTAACTGGCCCGGTTACTGACCAGCACATTACCGTTGCAGTCCAGAATATCGCCCCGTGCCGCTTTCACACGGGTACGGGTGATGAAGTTGGATGAGTGGGTCACAACGCCGTCGGTTTGGACGATCTGCAGATCATACAGCTTGAACGCAAAGAAACCGAGCACCAGCAAAAACAAGAGCATGATGATTCGTGCGCGCAAACGGGTTAGTCTTTCCATGTTTTACCTCCGATGGATGCAATGGACAAAAAAAGCGGGTATAGAGCAGGTGCAGCCAGAAGGGACAAGCCGGAAGTGATCAGAAAACCGGTTATCCGTGCAAACGTGGTCAGCTCCAGAAACAGGCCGATGGCAAATACAGACAGTTCATAGAGCAGCAGGGCTGCACCGGTACACAGCATGGCGGAGCCAAAGCTTTGCTGCAGATAGGCCTGGCGGAAAATACAGAGGAAGATGGCTGCCCCGGTCAGAAGCACCATGGCGTAGCTGCCGGGAGCAGTACCGGAGAACAGGTAAAACAGAGAGGCGATCAGGGCAAAAATGCTGCCCCGTTCCGCACCTTCCAGAATGCAGATCAGAATGATCGCACAGGGCATCAGGTCCGTGGTAGCCCCCAGCAGGCGAACTCTGCTTAAGATTACATCCTGCAGAAGTGCGATCACCAGCAGAACCAGACTGTACAGGAACCATTTCAGCAGAGATCTGCGCTGCATCTGGGTCAGATGCAGCTTGCTCAGAAAGCCGGAATGGGGCTTGTCCGGTTTGAATTCATATTTATTGGCCATAAAGCTCACCCAATGTTATATTCTGTGACGATAAACACCTGCTCCAGGCTGCGAATATCCACAGCCGGTTCCAGCAGGGCGAATTTGGCGATACCTGCATCATCGAAGCCTGCGTCCACCACATGTCCAATAATCAGATTTCTGGGATAGACCGTAGAACCGGTGGTGACTACCTGATCGTGGTTGCGGATCACAGCGGAGCTGGGAAGATAATTCATACGCAGCAAGCCGTCCAGACCGGTGGAGTAACCGCCCTGCACCATGCCGCTGTGACCGGAGGAGACAATGGTGGCGCTGATTTCCAGAGAGGAGTCCAGCACGGTTTTGATCACTGCGTAATTGGAGCCCGCTTCGCTGACAAGGCCCACCAGCTCGCCGTTGGCGGTGATAGCACACATGCCTTCCTGAATACCTACGTTGGTGCCCCGGTTAATGGTAAAGGTGTTTGTCCAATCGTTGGAACTCCATGAGATGATGTATCCGTCCATCAGCTTGTAATCCTCGTTGGCCTCCTGAAGGCCCAGAAGGGTACGCAACTGCTGCAGCTCTTTGGACATGGATTCCAGCTGCCGGATCTGATCCTCCACCTCTGCCAGCTCTTCCTTTAGCAGCTCGTTTTCTGCGGCCAGTGCTTCATATTCGAAGATATACCCATAAAGACGTTCGGCCTGATCGGTCAGATGGCTGACACCGGTGCGGATCGGGGTCAGAACACCTTTGACGAACATATCCGGAAAGCTAAGGCCGGTCAGACTGCTGATGACGGCCAAAATGGCGGCGATCAGCACAGACGACACCAGAATAATTTTGATTCGGGTTGAAAGATAATGCTTCATTTGCTTCCTCCATAGAGTATTTGCCATAAACGGCAAACCGGCAGTCCCATTACGTTATAATAATCGCCGGAAATGCGCTCGCAGAACAGAGCCGCGCCCCCTTGGATGCCATAGGCACCGGCTTTATCCATTGGTTCACCGGAGTGGATGTAGGACAGGATCTCCCCATCGGTCAGCTCCCGGAAATGCAGGTCTGTCACTTCGGTGCAGACGGTACAGCGGTCACCCTGCAGAACTGTCAGGCCGGTTATGACCTGATGATCCCGGCCGGACAGCAGCCGCAGCATCCGGTAAGCGTCCTGCTCGTCGGCAGGCTTACCCAGTATTTTGCCCTGACACACAACGATGGTGTCGGCAGCGATGACGGTATCCTCCGGCCCGCGGGGTACGGCTTCGGCTTTTGCACGGCTGACCCGGGCCACCTCGTCGCAGGCAGGCTTGTGGGGATCCATGGATTCGTCAATATCTGCCACCCGGACGGTAAACGGCACATGAAACAGTTCCATCAGTGCCTTGCGCCGGGGGGATTGGGATGCCAGAATCAGTTGCATGGCGGTTTCCTCTTGTTCTAAAAGATCAGCTTAGCCCCCGCAGGTACAGTCCCCGGGTGGATGCACCGGGATCAAAGGGGGTAGGATTATGGACGCAGGCAAGAACCTGATCCACTTCTTTGGGATTTTCAGTGGTAAAGTACAGCCGGGTGGCCCAAAGGCCCAGCCGGGAAAGATCATCCTGACGGTCCAGCCAGTTCAGCTTTTTGCCGTTTAGCAATACGCTGCGGCAGCTATTGCCGTCCTTGATAATGGGGAAGTCTGCACCGGTTTTGTCTGTCAGCTTGGCTGGGGACAGGTGACAGGTGCATTGGCCGGTGCGGCCCTTAATCAGACAGTTTTCCGTGACCATCAGCGGCAGCCGCCCGTAGCTGAGGATCTCACAGGGAACGGCTTTGCTTACATCCCGGATCTGGGGCAGAGTCATTTCGAAGCTCAGGCAGGCAGAGCGCAGCTCCAAATCCCGGGCAATATTCACAGACAGGGAATTGTACAGGTTGAGACCGAAATCCCCCCGGATCCGCATACCGCATTCCCGGGCGGGGATCAGCAGACCAAGATTGCCAACCAGCACCTCCCGGACACCAAAAAAGCGGATATCCTTCATGTTCTGACGCAGTCCGGCCAACTCACCGTCATGGACGATGCGGGGCAGGACAGCGCAGACCTTTACCCGCTGGGCAAGGGACTTACAGAAATCCGGATCCCCGGCCAACAGATGCACAGGCACATACAGCACGGAAGGATTCAGCTTCAGCAACCGGCCTGTGATCTGCTCCCGGGTGGTGACCTGCACGGTCAGTTCCGGATGCTCTCTGCTGCCGGAAAAATGGATCGTTTTCTGGGGGCGGCTCAGCCGGGCATCCTCCCGGCGGGCCCGTTGGGCGGTCAGCAGGTTCAAAACATCCCGGCGAAGGGCATTGATGGCGGCTGCTGACAGGGAAAGACCGGGGGTGATATCCGCACGGACTTCCATACAGCGGTAGGGGGTACCGCCGGTTTTACTGAGCCGTTCGGCCAGAGCATCCTGGGTCAGTTCCATGACCCGTGCCCGTTCGGGAACAGGACCGGAAAGGGTACATACACGGCCCTCAGGGTCGGTAACGGATAAAGTGGTGCCATCAGGTCGGACAGAACAATAAAAGCGGATGGGCACAAGGCTGTTTTCCACGGTCTCATAGGTTTGCCGAATCTCCCGCATCCAGCTTTGATCTTCGGCTTTTTCCTCCCGGATGCCGAACATGTGGGTACCTGTGTTATCGGAATAATAGCCGTCGGTAAAGCCCTGCCGGTTGAACGCGGTGTGCAGCTTTTCCATCATGGGACGGGTCACATTGCCGGCGTCAATGGCCTGCCGGTAAACACCTGTCACAGCAGCCACATATTCGGGGCGCTTCATACGGCCCTCCAGCTTCAGGGAAGCAACACCCATAGCCTGCAGATCCTGCAGATAATGGACAAGGCAGTTATCCTTAAGACTCAGGGGATATTTACTTTGCCAGCGGCCATAGCCGTAGCTCTGACGGCAGGGCTGGGCGCAGCGGCCACGGTTGCCGGAGCGGCCGCCGATGGCGGTGGACAGGTAGCACTGTCCGGAATAACTCATACACAGGGCACCGTGTCCGAACACTTCGATCTCAATGGGGGAATTTTGCGTAATATACCGGATCTCCTCCCGGCTCAGTTCCCGGCTCAGAACCACCCGGCTTAGCCCCCATGCGGCGCACAGCAGCACACCGGGCAGAGAGTGGATGGTCATTTGGGTAGAGCCGTGGATGGGAATATGGGGAGAGATCTGCTTGCAAAGCTGGATAACACCCAGATCCTGCACAATGAAAGCGTCCACCCCGCTGAGTGCGGCGTGGCGGATCAAGGCGGCAGCTTCCTGCGTTTCCTTATCGGATACCAGCGTATTCAGCGTCAAGTGGACTGCCACACCCCGGATGTGACAGTATTTGACAGCCTCTGTCAGCGCCTGGGGGGTGAAGTTTTTGGCGCTCTGCCGTGCATTGAATTGTCCGCAGCCCAGATAGACAGCATTAGCACCGTTCTGTACGGCTGCCCGCAGGGCCTCCATGGACCCGGCCGGGGCTAAAAGTTCCAGCATAGTTATCTCTCTCCATACGTATACTTACACACATTATAGCACAAACAAGGCCTAAGTTCTAGCTTGCTTCAAAGAAATTTAAGAAAAAATATTGGAAAAACAAAGGACACGGCTTTGCCGTGTCCGAAGTTAAGCGTTAAAAAACAGCAGAGAATACCAAGTGATCATATTTTCACCGTACTGGAATTCCAGTCCCTGCCGTTCCAGCGTAGGGATCACATTGATGCCATGGCTTTCCACACAGGGGTGCATTTTTCCCGGCAGACGGCAGGGAAGACCGTCTAAGTAAGCACAGCGCTGGCAGATGGCGCAGGCTTCCGTGGAGAGAATGTAAGGCTCAATCTGCTGATCCCGGAACATCTGCCGTACCTGATTGGTGATGCGCTCATGGTCCGGACGTGTGGCAAGGGCGCCCTCCACATCCGAAATGTCGTCAAATTCCGTAATGGTGCCGATTACCAGACAGCTATTGTAATGCAGGCACTTTTTCTCGCACTCGGCAACTTCGCCAACAGCCGGAGGACAGGCCCATGTTTTGCCGTACATGGGACATTCCGTCTTACAGATATAGCGGATCCGCTGGGAGAATTCCAGTTCCTTCGGCTCAATAAAAAAGTATACGTACAGGGGCAGCTCTGCAAGCTGTGCTTCCAGTTTTTCTCTGTCCATTATGTCAGCTCCTCCAGAATGTTTCTGCAGCCCTCACAGATATCCTCCCATGTCTGGGCAAAATCACCGGAATAGTAAGGGTCGGCCACATCCCGGTCTAAAAAGGGCAGAAAACCGTGAAAATCCGGGAACCGCTGGGCAAGATACCGGGCGTTGCGGCTGTCCATATAGTAGATGCGGTCATAGTAGGCAAGATCCCGGGCAGTGATCAGCCGGGCATAATGCTCGGTAAAAGGCACGCCGTGACGGATCAGCTCACGCCGGGCAGGGCCGTAAATGGGGTTGCCCTCCTCCTCCCGGCTGGCTGCCACGGAATCAATCTGAAACAGATGGGCCTTGCCCGCTTTCTCTACCATATCTTTCATGACGAATTCCGCCATCGGACTGCGGCAGATATTTCCGTGACAGACAAATAGAATTTTTATCATTCAGAGAACCTGCTGCATAAGATTGTCTGCAAAATTAACGATTTCCAGTTTGCCGGTATTGCGCATCGCTTCGTAAATATCAGGAAGATCCGTATATTTCAATATCCCGCGCGGCATTACTGCATGCGGCCACAAGGTGATATCCGCTTTGGCCATAGCCTCGAATGATTCCGGAGCATCAAAAAGTTTTACCGAAGCGATATCATCACAGATCACTGCGGCAAACAAGGCGGCTATTGCTCCCTGACCGCGTCCGGCGATACGTATGGTACGGATATCGCGGCTTTTGACATAAGCGACAACACCGAGAATATCCCGCAATCTCTCATGAAGCAGTGACTGACCGAACATGATGGAACAACTGTTGTAATGGTAGTCACTGCCGTAAGCGTGGAAGAAGTTGTCGCCATAAAAATCGCAGTTCAACGGCAATGCTTCCCCCACTCCCCGGATATCGACTCCTGCAACCATCCGGGAGGCGGTAATATTGCACAACTCCTTGTCACTGGCCAGATGAGGAATGTAGAGCGTGATCTCATCGACCGTCGGGAAATGATAGAATCCATTTTGCATATCGGCACTTTTCAGCAACACCGGAGTGATGATCCCCGGATCTGTTTCCAGACCGAAACGTGAAAAGTAGAAACGCGATGAGTTGTCTGCATTGGCACTGCACGCGCGCAGATTGCGGCAGTAAGGGACCGGGGCGGAAACCGGGTATTTCATGACATCGGCAAAAAGAGTTTTCAATTCGGGCAGAGATAATTTTTTTCTGGAAGCTGCCAGAGCATCAACTTTTTCTGCAATAAGATCCCGAACCAGCTTTTTCCCGGGGATGTCGGCAGTTTGTCCGGTAGCAGTGCAAATCAAATCTGCTGCATTGACCGCAGATAAATCCGCTTCAACGGTTACGGCCGGCAGTTGGGCATGTTTGCTGAAAAATCCGTACATGGCAAAACGGTTTTCGACAGAATAACCGTGATTGACCGGGCCGATGAAATATTGCAGATTTTCTTCTGCACCGAGCAGTTTATAAACTTTACGGCATTTTTCGTAAGTTTCTTTCAATCCGCGCGGATCGAAAAAGTCATTTTTCTGCCCCAGGATCAGTACCGGACGCGGAGCGTAAGCCAGGATCAGATCTCCCATTTCGCAACCGTCCGCCAGCAGACCCGGCGGCATCTGTTCCGCGTCAGCGGGCAACTCATTTTCAAAATTGCGCTGCCAACTGGTCACATAACAGCTGGGGGCTGCCATCGTAAAACGCGGGTCAAGGGCCTGAACGAATGTGGTCATGGTTCCGCCGCCGGAGTTTCCGGTGACCGCTACTTTGCTTGTATCCACTTCCGGCCGTGAAAGCAGATAATCCAATCCGCAGAGGGCATCGTGCGCCCGCCATGAGCCGAAAAATTCATCACAGAGCCACATCTGCTTGCCAAGCATATTGTGTTCTCTTGTACAGTTTCCGTGAACGGTTTGATTATTTTGTATTTTGGTGAATTGATATCTTTCACCTTGAGCGATCGGATCGATGATCAGGGTGACAAAACCGTTGGCCGCCAAAGTTCTTGCTCCGATCTGGTACGCATCACCATTTTTTCCGTTGGCCGAGTGACCGCAGAGAAAAAGACATCCCGGAGCCGGGGCCGTAAGATTTTTGGGGATCATAAGATGGCCGGTTACCGGAAATCCCGGACGGCTTTCGTAGATCAATTTTTCGATACGGCACTCCGGAGTGTCGATTATTCCGGTGATCTCTGCCTGCGGGATACCGGAACGCTCCGGCAGGGAAAACGATTTTGCGATTTTTTTCCGGATGTCAGCAATATAGGCCAGCGCATCCTCTTTGGTTTGCAGGGCATCGAGCCGGGAATCGCGTTCACGATTGAGTTTGCGGATACGGGAGACGTTGTACTCCTGAAGCAAGGCTCCGAAAATACCATTGTGTTGATCGTACATGGTTGTAAAATCCTTCTTTTTATTTAAATTTGTATGGTTTGAACAGCAAATTCTGCGGCGGCGACAGTTACACCTATGCACAACGGGATGGAAAAATTGTCATCCAACCGGAGTTGTTTTTCAAATAATTCCGCGAATGCGGCCAGAATTACTGCCGGGATACCGGCGATATAAGTGTATCCGGCAGCATTTGCACAATAACTTGTCACGGCCAACGCTGCGTAACCGGCAATGATAAATGCCGTTACACCTTCCCATGATTTTCCGTTGGGAGCAGGGTGTTTGCCGAAACGGCGGCCGATAAGTGCCGCTGCTGTATCGCCGATAAGCATTACTGCCAGTGCCGCTGCTGCTGTCGGCGGAGCAAAAAGCAGATTTACCAATACTCCGGCTGCCAGAACGAATGCGCCGCCGGAAACCACCCACATGCCGGGACGGGCCTCTTTGCGGAGCATTTTCCGGAAAAGTTTTCCGTACAACCTTCCCAGATATTTCCCGCAGTTGGCATAATCATGTTCGGTTATCAAAGTGAATATAAGCAGTGCGGCAAACAACAGACAGCATATCCATCTGCCATGCCGGAAGAGTGCCGGCAGCAGCAGTGTTGCCGCGACCATCCACAGAGATGAGAGGTGGATGGCTTTCCGCTTCAACTCCTCCTGATAAGAAATTTTGATTTCCATTATCAATCATCCTTTTTTTATCCACGCGCCGGTATGAATTTTATTTTGATCGAAACGGGTGCGGGAAACGGTTTCAACTGCGGGAAATCCAAGCGCACACGCTCCGGTGGGAATGATGTTTGCCGGGATGGAAAACAGTTCTCTGATGCCTTGCATGCGTTCTTCTCGCGGGTGGATACCCAGCCAGCAGCTGCCCAATCCGAGGGCCGGGGCGGCCAGCAGGATATTTTCCATTGCAGCGGTACAATCCTGAAGCAGATAAGAAAGAGAATTCATATACGCTTTTTCCAGATCACCGCAGACAATGATCGCGCCGCCGCAGTGGTTGAGGAATGGGCCGTTGGGCAGAATAACGGCCAGTTTTTGCAGAATTTCTTTTTCATTGACAATGATGAATTCCCAGGGGTCGCAATGTCGGGCTGAAGGAGCAGCCATCGCTGCTTCAAGCAGCTCCCGGAAGTGTTCCCCGGTCAGTGGTTGTTCTGAAAATTCGCGAATGCTGCGTCTGCGCCAGATATAGTTCAATTCTTCTTTCATAAAATATCCCGTATCAAATTATCTTTTTGCCGGGGCAGGCAAGCGCAGCGGCCGGTAACTGCGCCGGATATCAATGACCACTCCCAGTATCAGATCTTCTATCTCATTGGCCCGCATCGGATTGATCGTGCCGCCTTCAAACAACTCATAGACACAGGGGTTGCCGGTGGTGACATAACGGCGGACGGTGACCGCAGACGTTCCCGGAATGGTGCATGCGACCATATCACCGATAGTGGGACGGATGTTGTGAACCGCTGCGATCCGGTCATTGATACAGATGCCATCCATCAACATGCAATTATCCGGCATAACAAATCCGAAAATATGCATTTTTTCCCAGAAATCAGGATCTTTGTCGATTTGGACAGTGTTGCTGTTGTCCAAGCTGGTTTTCGGTTCGAAATCCCGGCGGAGGATATCCCCTGCTTCCAGCAGCGGTATCGTGAGCTTGCCCTCCGGAGTATTCATTTGTCTGTCGATTTCTTGCTGCCGCTGCTGCCAGAGGATATTTTCCGCATCGCTGCACCGGATAAATGCTGCCGCCAGAGTATTGACGGCCCGGGGGTCGAGCCCAAGGGCGGAAGCGAATTCCTCTCTGGTGCCGGATTTGTTGCTCCGTCCGGCTTTTATAAGTGAACGGAGAAAGAGCAGCCGCCGGAGATTGACCACATTCTTTTTGCGTCCCCGTTTTTTCGGCACCGGAACGGTGCTGACGGTAACCAGCTGCCGCCGCCCTGCCGGAACAGTGGATTCCTGTTGTTCAATAAATTTTTTCAAAATACCCGCACTCCAAAACCGCTGATCGCCGGAGTTTTTCCCTCCTCGCAGAAAACCCGGACGAAGTACACTATTTCTCTGATGCTGCTTTTTCCGTTTTTTTGACGGATGAATGAAAATTTCCACATGAAGCTGCGCAAATTTCCGGAGATCAATTCTCCCAGATATGAAGTTCCGGAAAAAGTTCCGAATTCTTTGCCGAGTTCCAGGCGCATAGCATCGAATTGTTTTTTGCCGATCTTTGCAGTGGAATCAGGAGGAATTACCTGCTGCCACAAGCTGAAGTCATTTTTTTTCAATGCTTCCGCAAAAGCCAGAACAAATTTTTCCGCCGTATTGAATGCGGCAATTTCATCTTCTGAAGAAAAATCCCGCAATTTCACCGGTTCCTTGTCTGACGGATTTTTATCTTTGAGAGCGGCACATGAACTGCCGGAAAAAGTCAGCAAAACAGCTGCTGTTAAGGCGACAAAATTTTTCATTTCTGACACTCCGGACAAAAACAGCTGTTTCTACCGCCGATACGGATCGCCTGAATGGTCGTGCCGCACACCGGACATGGAGAATTTTCTTTGCCGTATATTTTCAAATTTTGAACAAATTTTCCTTCACTGCCGTCAACGTGACGGAAGTCGGAAATGGTCGTGCCTCCGCATTCGATGGCATCCCGCAGGATGCTTTTCGCATTTTCCGCGATCCGGCAGCACTCTCCGGGCAGCAGCCGGTTTCCCGGCCGGGCCGGATGAATGCCGGAAGCGAAAAGGGTTTCAGCAGCATAAATATTGCCGATACCGGTGACAATTGTATTGTCCATAAGTAAATTTTTTACCGGAGTTGTGCGTTTGGAACAGCACTTGAAAAAACTTTCTCCGGAAAAATCATCACTCAAAGGTTCTGCTCCCAGTTTTGCCAGAACTTCCGGGATCCCGTCCGGGCCGGGGGAGTGCAGCTCCAAAAGGCTGAAGCGGCGGGTGCATTCAAAACGGAATATACTTTTATCTGACAGATGTATGAATACATGTTCATGTTTGCGTCTGGGCACCGCAGCATTTTCCACCCGGACAACCCCTGACATCCCGAAGTGCATCAGCAGTATCCGTTTGTCGGAAAGATCTGCCAGCAGATATCTTCCCCGGCGGCGGACTCCGGTAAAAGTTTGGCCCTAAGTCGGAGGCCAAGCGGTCTTAGGAAGA
>JAZNPV010000151.1:0-7175 GCA_045589835.1 Faecousia sp. | reverse complement strand
AGGCTTCCTTGGGAACACCCCACTTGCTGTGGAACCACTGCGCGGCCATGTCCACCAGTTCGGGCTTTTCTCTTAATGTAATAAACTGAAATTTTGCCATTGGCGGCACCATCCTTTTCGTTTTTCTCTATGCTATCACAGAAAATCAATTTTTTCCATACCCATACATTTTTCTTAATGGTCGATTTCCGGGACACGGATTTTTCAGAAGAATTTTTGCGATTGCAATTATTATAAAATTGCCGTATATTAAAGGGCAGAATCCCGAAAAAAGGAGGATCTGCATTTTGATTCGTTATGTAATGGCTGCATAAGCGTTGGCTATGCAAGAGAAATAGAATACTGACTTTGTATAGCCGATGCTTTCCTGAGAAGCAAATTCTACAAGGAGGCAGCCGTGAGCTATATAAAAGCAGAAGAGATCCTGCCGGAGGAACTGATCCGTCAGATCCAGAAATACGTGGACGGTGTGTACATTTACATTCCCCGCAAGCCGGGAACCCGGCACCCATGGGGACAGGAAACGGACTACAAAGCTGAATTAAAGATAAGGAATGACCGTATCCAAAGTGACTACGCATCAGGCGAAAGCGTGACTGCGCTGAGCCGGAGATACCATCTGTCCGAAAAAAGTATCCGCAGGATTCTGCAAAAACTATAAACCGTGAGCCGGGAGTAATCCCGGCTCAAACTTTTTTCAATTTCGCAAGAATGGAAATGATTTCTCCTTTTTCGTATGTTATGATCTACGCGTAGCTACGAATCAACAGGAAAGGAGGGGGAGTATGGACAATCGGACGGTCATCCAGCAAAGTCTTGATTACATCGAAGATAACCTGCAAACGGAAATCACCGCCGCAGAGCTGGCTGATATGGCGGGATTTTCCCTGTTTCACTATTACCGGCTGTTTCAGCAGGCAACGGGGCTGCCGGTGATGCAGTATATCCTGCGGCGCAGGCTGCTCCATGGGGTCTATGCTATGAAGCAAGGAAGCACCAAGATCGACGCGGCGCTTTTGTATGGCTTTGATACCTATGCCGGGTTTTATAAGGCTTTCTGCCGGGAGTTCGGTTACACACCCTCTGAATTTTTGCAGTCCAGTCGGGCAAGGCGGCCCTACCGGATCGATATCACCAAGGAGGAACACATGACCGTAACCCATAAGAAAGCTGCCCAGATCCTAAAATACTGGAATCTGGAGGGCGAAACCATTACCGATATCTACTACGAGGGTACCGGAAACAAGAACGACAGTGCCTGCTATGTGGGCGAAAAATATGTGCTGAAGTTCACCGCCAATCTTGGCAAGCTGAAGAAACACATCGAAGTATCCAAGGCGCTTCACAGCATTGGATTGCTCTCTGCCGTGCCGGTAACAACTACGGACAGACAGGAATACGTTCAGGACGGTGAAGTTTATTTCTACCTGACCCGCCGTCTGCCGGGAGAGCAGATGACCTCTCATCGATTTGCCGATGGGGATGGCCGCTTTGCAGGCGAGATCATCGGGCAGCTTCATCTGGCACTAGCCAAGATCGAGGACTGCGTCAGCGAAGCGGATCTGCTGGCAACCGTCCGCGACTGGGCATTGCCCAAGGCAAAAGCAGCCCTGAACCTGTCTGACGCATTCTGCAAGGAATATCTGGATACCTTTACCAACCTCTATCCCAATCTCCCCCGGCAGATCATCCACCGGGACCCCAATCCCGGCAACATTATATGTAGCCACGATCAGTGGGGTTTCATCGACTTTGAACTGGCGGAGCGGAATGCCCGGATCTACGACCCCTGCTATGCGGCAACGGCGGTGCTGTCCGAAACCTTTGGACAGCACAATGATAAATGGCTGGAAATCTACCGGGATATCCTCTGGGGCTATGACAGCGTGGCAAGGCTGACGGACGAGGAACGCAAGGCCATTCCCTTTATCATTCTTGCCAACCAGTTTGTTTGCGTGGCTTGGTTTGCCGAGCAGGATAAGTACGCAGAGCTGTTTGAGATCAACAAACGGATGACCGCATGGCTGATCGGGAAATTTGACGAACTGAAAGATATCTAATCTAAGAGCCGGGCATAGTCCCGGCTCTTATCTTTGATTTTTATTGTTTCCCGGCGGGGAAGACAACTGCGGTATTACCGTCGTCGAAGCCGAAGTGCATACAAAAAAGCACCCCGGAGGGTGCTTTTCTTATTGGTGCGGGCAACAGGACTCAAACCTTCACGCTTTCGCAGAGTAATTTAAGGGCGATTTTGCCTTAATGAGGATTTTATCCGGCGAACAAAATCCCCAACAGCAGACAGGTCTGGCCGATTGCGTTGATAATCTGGGCAGTCCAGTTGGAATGGGCATCGTCGTTTTTAAACTTATTTTTCCGATACCAGCCCATGAAACCCATCAGGACGATCCAGGCAAGGAAAAACAGAATGCTGGGCAGACCGGTTACGGCAGCCAGTACACCGCCCCAACTGATTTTCCGGAAGCCAAGTACAAAGGAAATGAGCATCAACAGAAAGCCTGTGATCTGCATGGGCAGAAAAGGTTTGTTCAGCCACCGCAGATCCTTTTTTGCGATGCCCAGCACTAGTTTCCATGCCACCTTACAACAGCCTGCCAGAACACTGAGAGCAGCGCCGATCATAAAAAGCGGGGAATCAAAGCGGCTGGCAATAATCACCATGCTGATACCAAAGCTGAGTACCGGAATGGCATCCACCAGCGCCAAACCAACTGTAAATCCTTCCATAACGGTCCCTCCTGTTTTTAGACCATTATACCACGCCGGGATCTCCAATTCCATGGTAAAAAAGCATAAGATTTCACCACCTCAGCGGTGCAAATATACAAACTTTTCAGGGGTAATTGACACAAAAGTTCAAAGATGCTATCTTGATAGTGAACACGTTCACAAAGGAGAGATGCACATGAACGGTAAGGAATTAAAGCAGGCAAGGGTGCAGTTGTTCCGTGACGCGGCAAACTTCAAAAAGACGGAGCGGATCCCCCATTTTGCCAACGTAGTGACCTGGAAGGTTTTTGATGCGGGCTATACTCTGGATCAGGCCATGACCAATTTTGACGTACTGGAAGATACAGTCGTCAAGTTTTTGGACCGATACCCGGTGGACGGACTAATGGATGTGGGCATCCGCAATCAGTTTACCGTAACCGAAGCCTTCGGCGAGGGCGGCTATTATTACTACAATGAAGAAGTGGTGGGCATCCACGATCACGCCCACTGCACCGTGGAGACCCTGCAGGAATATCTGGACGACCCTGCCAAGTACGCATGGGAGGTCATCCTGCCCAAGAAATACGGCGCAAGCTGGGACGAAAAGGGCTTTGACGTCTGGAAGAAGACCTTTGCCGAGTATATGCGCTACACCAAGTACATCCTGCACATGGCAGGCATCACCGGAAAACAGTACGGTCTGCCCAGCCTTTCTCCCAACAACCCCATGAGCGGCGCTATCGTGCTGGGCATTGAGGAACTGTTTTCCAACCTGCTGGGCATTCAGCAGTTGAGCGTTGCCATGCGCCGCAGCCCCGATAAGATCGAAGCGTTCATCAACCGCTGGGACGCGGAGCGGATCACCCCCGCCATTGAGAAGATCAAAAACGGTAAGGGCCCCAACTATAAGTATTGCTTCGACTCCTCCATTCTGATGCTTGCCCACAATGTGATGAATAAAAAGCAGTTTGAGCGGTTCTACTGGCCCCATCTGAAGGAACTGCTGGATGCTTACGCGGAAAAGGGCATGAATATCCGCATCTTCACCGAGGGCAGTATCCTTCGGTTTGCGGAATACTTTAAGGATTACCCCAAGGGTACGCTGACCTTCCACATCGAGCAGGACGACCCCTTTGCCTTCCGGGAGGCGCTGCCCAATGTGTGCATCATGGGCGGTCTGACCACCGAGCTTCTGTCCAACGGCACTCCCGAGGAGTGTGTCGCTTACACCAAGCGGCTGTGCGACGAATTGGGCAAGGATGGCGGCTTCATTCTCTCCGAGGGCAAGATGCTTTCCTACCGCAACGATGCCAAACGGGAAAACTACAAAGCCGTCTGCGATTTTGTAAGCAATTACAAGCTGTGAGGTGCTGACTATGAAAAATGAATTCAAGAGCTACCCTGATGGTTATCAGAAGCTGATGAAGAAGCTGGTCCCCTGGTACTTCGGTCCCATGCGGGAGAAAATGATGCGCCTGTTGCTGACCATCCTCACCGATGGCTGAGAGGTGAGCGCATGATTATCATTGGTGAAAAGATCAACGGTGCCATTCCCTCTATCAAGCAGGCCATCGCGGAGCGCAACGAAGCGCTGATCATCGAACGTACGCTGGCACAGGCAAAAGCGGGCGCAAGCTTTCTGGATTGTGCCCCCTCCACTGCGACAGAGGCAGAGTACGATACGATGGTTTGGCTCATCGGTCTGATGCAGAGCTGCACCGATGTGCCCCTGTGCATTGATTCCCCCAACGCAAAGCTGTTGGCGCGGATTATCGAAGAAGGACACCTTAACAAACCCGGCATGGTCAACTCCGTCAACGAAGAGGGCGACAAATGTGAGACCATCTTCCCCCTGATTGCCGGAACCCCCTGGGAAGTGGTGGGGCTGACCTGCGATCAGGATGGTATCCCTGCCGATCCTGCCAAAAAGGTGGAGATTGCCAAGCGGATCATCGATAAGGCGGATCATTACGGCGTTGCCTTGGCGCAGCTCCACATCGATCCCTGCGTCATGGCACTGGCCACGATGCCCAGCGCTATGCAGGACTTTGCCTACTGTATCGAGAATATCCATGCCTACGCCCCGGAAGTAAAGGTCACCGGTGCCATCAGCAACATCAGCTTTGAAATGCCTGCCAGAAAGTACGTCAATATGAACTGCATGGCCTACGCCATTGCCGCCGGTCTGGACTCTGCCATTATGGACCCCTGTTCCCAGGATATGATGGGTACTGTCTATGCCTGCGAGGCTCTGCGCATGCAGGATAAGGGCGGCAGAAAGTATAACCGGGCATACCGCAAGGGTCTGTTCGGACAGAAAAAGTAAATTCAAAACTACCTCATTGCGAGGAGGCCGCAGGCCGACGTGGCAATCCCGTTAGCTTTCCGGAATATCCGCGGGATTCCCACGCCAGTGTGCGCACTGGCTCGGAATGACGAAGAAGAAAGGAAGAAGTATTATGATCGATTTTGAAAATTTGGCCGCCGCCATGGGCGAGCTGGATGAGGATACCTGCAGGGAGCTGCTGGAAGCAGTTGCGTCCCCGGAGGAAGCGGAAAAGGCCATGGAGGCCTGCCAGAAGGGCATGGACACCGTGGGCAAGCTCTTTGAGGAGGGCGAATATTTCGTGGGCGATCTGATCTACGCCGGGGAGCTTATGACCGACGCTGTAGAGGTGCTGAAGCCCTACCTCGCGGGCGGCGAAAGCAGCGGTGTCAAAACAAAGATGATCCTCTGTACTGTTAAGGATGACCTCCACGATATTGGCAAGAATATCGTCCGCTCCATGCTGGAGGCAAATGGCTTTGAGGTGCTCGACCTAGGCATCGATTGCCCCGCTTCCAAGGTGGTGGAGACTGCCAAGGCAGAGGGTATCAAGATCGTTGCCCTGTCCGGCGTGCTGACTCTGGCGCTGGACTCCATGAAGGCAACCGTCGAAGCCATCAAGGCAGCGGGTCTGGAGTGCAAGGTCATCATCGGCGGCGCGCCTGTGTCCGCTGAGGCCTGCAAGAACATCGGCGCTGACGAATGGGCGCACAGCCCCAAGAAAACCGTCGACACCTGCAAAGCCTGGGCTGAATAAAACACGACAAAAAAAACAAGTCCCTGCCTTTCCGGCGGGGACTTGTTGCTTGTTACCAGTTCCAGTTTTTCAGTCCCGCCTTGTGCAGCGCCAGCGTGCCGAGCATCAGGCAAAGCTGAGAGACGGTATTGATGCTCTGCTCCGCCCAGTTGACCCACGCGAGGGAGGCGTCCTGGCTGGACATATAGCCCATGCCCATGGCGCAGAGGAAGGAGGCGATGAACAGGATCATCACAGGTGCCTTCTTCATCTTCGCCGCGATTATGCTCAGGGCGGTACACATGCCGCCGAGACCTACCACCATCATCATGATGAAGGGCATGCTGCTGACAAAGGGTACGGGAGCAACGGACAGGGCTGCGGTTTTCTTCTTCCGGCATAGCATGCCAACAAGTCCAAGACCCACAAACAGCAGTCCCAGAGAATTCACCGGCAGGAACATCTGCTCAAATACCACGATATCACAGATATTGGCGGCATACAGGGTCTTCCACAGAGCCTTCAGGAAACCAGCCATGAATACATTCACCGCGCCGGCGGCAAAGAGGGCATAGATCCCTTTGCCCATCTTATTGTACAGATCCCGCAGCAGAAGCACAGCGGATACTCCGAAGAAGATCACCGGCACAAAGTCCATAAGACCCATAGGGACGGTAAATTGATGCATAGATATCTCTCCGTTTCGGATTACTTCTTATTCTTTTCTTTTGCGCGCTTGTCGTTGATGATCTTCATTTCCGCGGCTGTGATCAGCTCGCAGTTGTTCTCCTTTGCCCAATCCACACAGCCCTTCAGCACCAGAGGCAGGAATACACGGGGCACGTTCAAAATGGTTTCCAGAGCGTCATCGGTGAACTTGACCTTATCATCTGCCCGGTCAGCAGCGTAGCGGACGGAGTCCAAAGACTGCTTGCGGATAGGCAGCAGCTCTGCGCGCATGCGGGTCTTGCGGTGGAACCAGAAATTCTTGGAATCCCGGTAGCCGTAGTCCACGGGCAGGTTGGGGAAGTCCTTAGCCTTAACACCATTGATGATGGCGTCATGGTACTTCTTCTTCATGAGGATCTTATCCACCTTCAGAATGAAGTGGGCGCCGAACTTGGAGGTAATACCGTTGAAATCATGATAGGGAGGCTCGTAGCCGTTGAGATTGCCGGGGGCATCATTCTGGGCGTTGTCCAGCTCCCGGACCCAGGTGCACTCAATGACCTGGATGGCATGGGTCAGGACCATGGGGCGCTCACCCTCCGCCTGACCCTTTTCCAGCCTGAATTCGCACTTGGGCATCTTATCCTCGGGCTTGTCACCGGGCCAGGAGAGCTTGACGCACTCCTTGAAGGTCTTGGGCTTGTCGTCCACGAA
>JAZNPV010000150.1:0-6957 GCA_045589835.1 Faecousia sp. | reverse complement strand
GCAGCCATCTTTGCACGGATGTCATCGGTAATGTTCCAGACAAACTTGAAAGCAGCCCAGGAACCAATAACAAAAATAGCGGGAACCAGAACGCACAGGATCTTGATACCGGTCAGAGTACCGGCAGACTGTGCAGCCAGAGTGGCATCGTAGCCAATCCAGCCCAGAGCCAGAACTGCGGCAGAGTTACCAACGGTCTGACCAATACGACGGGACAGGTTGAAGGTGCCATAGATGGAACCCTCAGTACGCTTGCCGGTCAGATACTCGTTGTAATCGATGACTTCACCAACCATGCCCCACTGCATCAGGATGGACACGCTTGCAATGCCCTGTGCCAGCTGGAACCAGATCATATGGACATAAGGATTGACATTGCCCACCATATGGAATGCAAACAGGCAAACAAACATAGCAGAACCGATCAGCAGGCAGTACTGGATCAGTTTGGTCAGGCCGAACTTCTTTGCCAGCTTAGGGGCGATGGCCAGAGTGATCAGGCTGATGGGCATACCGATCAGGGAGGCAGTTGCCATCAGACCGATGGAACCCAGAACATCAGCATACATATAGGTACCCAAAGTGGAACCCACATACTGCATGCAGCAGATGCACACACCGTGGATGCACAGGGCCTGGAAAGCGCGGTTCTTCTTGAAGACCACCAGAATATCGGTGACCTTGGCGGGCTCTGCATTTTCAGCAGGGCCGGAGGAAACATTGCGCTCCTCCGTCCAGTAGTAATGGAGGAAGCAGAGAACAGCACCGATGGCAGCACAGATAGTAGCACCAATGCCATAGCCGGCAGGATTGGAATCGCCGAACTTCTCCAGAATGACAGGGAAGATCATAGCAGGCAGAATGTTGCCGATGACAGAGCCGAAGCCGCGGGCAGAAGACAGAGAGGCGCGCTCCTCGTCAGTCTTGGCCATGGCAGACAGCAGGGAGCCCATGGGGATGTTGAACATGGTGTAGCATGCTTCGTACAGGATCTTGCAGACGAACAGCACGCAGATCATGGCAGTACCTTCAAAGAAAGTAGGTACCGTCCAGAAAATGATGGATGTAATGGCCAGCATGGGGGTAGCCCGCAGCAGCCAGGGACGGAACTTACCATTCTTGTGTGCTTTCTTGGCGTAGAGCTTATCCATCAGAGCGCCCATCATGGGGTCGTTGACAGCATCCCAGATGTTCCAGATCAGAAGCAGAGTTGCCAGGATGACGGTATCGACCTTCAGCACATTGACGTAGTAACGGGTAACATAGGAACCCATCAGCGCGAAGGTCATGCAGCCGCCAAAGTCGCCCAGACCGTAGCCAACTTTATGCTTCCAGGTCAGGGCACTGGTTTTGGTTTTTGCCATTTGTGATTTCCTCCAATTCTTTTGTTGTAAGCCGGTTCGACTTAATGTTTTTATTATACTAGAGAAAAGAAAAATATAAAATTGTGTTACGATTCAAAAATATATTACAAATATCGTCATACTGTGCTATACTTTAGAAAAAGAATGTTATCGGAGGCTACCTATGGCGGAATCGGCACTGAATCTCACTACACTGTTGCCTGAGCTTACGCAGGATCAGCTGAACCATATATGCAATCTCCCGGTCCGGGATCCTGCGCTGCCGGATAACAGGTATCCCGTTGCAGAGCTGAAGGAATCTGGTGCCGTCATTCACCGGACGGTTACCGCCGAAACGGAGGTGGTTCCTCTGCATACCCATACGTTCTATGAATATATCTATTGTCTGCAGGTTCCGAATATGGAATATTTGGTGGGAACGCACCGCTATCGGATCCGCCCCGGAGACATCATCTTTATTCCACCTGGAACGCCCCATCGTCCGATTTTTCCGGAGGGTCGTACGGAGGCTTTTGTGCGGGATGAGCTGTGGCTGCGGGCTGATTTCGCAGAAAGGATCGGCCGCCGCCTTCCGAAAGATATTTTCTCCGGCAGGAAAACACCGTATCTGTTTCGTACGGAGGCCCACTGGCAGGCAGAAATCAGCGGTCTGCTGCAAAAGGGCGTTGCTGAAAATGAGCAGAAACAATTTCGCTGGGATAACGCTGTAGAAGGTTATGTGCTGCTGATCGTGGTCGCCATGAGCAGAGCCCTTCTGGATGAACAGACCCAGCTCTTACAGCAGGAAGAGCCCAATCTGTTCGATCAGATCATGGCCTACCTGGAAGCCAATCTTTCCGGAAAAATTACGCTGGAGGAAACAGCACATCACTTTTTTACCAGCAAAAGCACCATCAACCGGACGTTTCAGAAGCATATGGGCACCAGCTTTTACCGCTGCCTGACCCAGCGACGGCTGCTGGCTGCCCAAAACATGATCCAGGAAGGGGCTGCATTGGAAGAGGTCAGTATAAAAACCGGTTTTTCAGACTATGCAACCTTCTACCGGGCCTTCAAACAGTCCTTCGGTATCGCCCCAAGACAGTTTCAGAAACTTCAGGCCTCCACGGATTCCAAGGCATGACCACATCTATTACAGGTTGAAACATGTATTGGGATACATTAATACCCCCTGTGCAGTTTTTATTCTGCACAGGGGGACTTTGGACAGAGCGTTTACGGAGCAAACACATCTGTTAACCGACTGGCTGGACACAATGGCAAAATGTGAACAAAAAGGAATGTAAGGAGAAAGAATCCTCCAGTCGGCTAACAGATATATTTGCGCCTCAGAATATGGGCACCTGCACCTCATGCAGGTGCCCACTTTTTCTGAATAAATGGTTAGGAAGAAAAACAGCTTTTATGCATCACACTGATACCACAGTTCGGCCATTCCCAGACGTGCTACATCGCCTTTACGAAAGCCTGTTTCTTCGTAAGTACCGACAATGGAACCATCCAGCAGTCCGCAGGTCAGATCATAGTAATCCTTCACGATTTGTTTGGAGACAGTTACTGCATCGTGACCAACACCCAGACGATCATAGGCACTTTCCATAGACCACAGCTTACCCATAGTGCGGTTACATTCCTCAATGAGTTTGGTGTCATTGTTCGGCTGGCGCATCAGTATGATGCCCACATTAGCGGTATCACCGGAGAACAGGGTACGGCTGGTTTCGTCCAGAATACTAACCTCGCCGGGTGTGTGTCCGGGGGAATGGATGACCTTCAGTACCCGACCGCCCAGGTCGAACTCCATGCCATCTTCCATGGGAAGATATTCATAGATGGGATCACAAGGCTCGGTGGGTACCAGCTTCAGAAGCTCGGTCTGATCCAGTTCCGGGCAGCGGACCGGGCCTCTGGTGGTGATATAGAGACTGCGCATTTTGTTCAGATTGGCAGTTCCCATCATTTTCTGCATCATGGCAACGGTCTGATGCATTAGCTGACCATCTGCGCTATGGAGATAAACAGGCACACCGGGGAACTGTTTGACACCGCCATCGTGATCGAAGTGTCCGTGGGTCATCAGAATAATGAGCGGTTTCTGGGTCAGTTCTCTGACGATCTGCGCCAGATTTCCAATGCCACATCCGGTATCAATGAGAGCGGCTTTTTCGGTTCCCTCTACCAGAAAGGCGTTGACCAGTTTGAATTCACTGAGACACCAGGTTTTCGGGGCAAACTCCGTAACTTCGTGTCTGTACATAATCATCACTTCTCCATATTGCCAAGAGCCTTGGCTTCTTTTTCATCGGCCATAGCCTTGACAGTGGCACTGACCTTGCGCATCTCATCATCAGAGATATTGTAAATAAACTTATAGCAGACAAAGGCCAGAACACAGCCGATCGCAGGCCAGACGCCGCCGAAAACCTTCAGTCTTTCCGCAACACCTGCCAACTGACCCATGGAGCCGAGGGTAGCATCGTAACCCAGCATCTCCAGCATCAGAGCAATGATGGAAGTGGAGGCAGATGCGGCAAAGAACACGATGAAGGTAATGGTTGCATACACGGTACCGTCATTGCGGACACCGGTCAGATAGGCCTGATAGTCCACAGCGTCAGAGATCATGGACCACAGCAGCAGGCCGGAGGCAGTGGTAAAGCAGGAAGCACCGATCTGGCAGGCGATCCAGCTCATGGGAGATGCGGGTGCAAATGCATTGATCAGATGGCAGGCAGCAGCACCCAGCATAGGCCAGGTCATCAGATTCTTCTTGCCGAACTTCTTGACCAGAGGCTTCACCAGCAGCATACCCGCAAACATAGGAATCATGGAACCCAGGGAAGACAGGGAGAGCTTGGAGGTGTCCTGGAAATAGACCATGAACACATACTGGTTAGTGGTGCTGACAGGCTGTGTAAACAGCTTGGTGCCCACATAAGCCAGAACAACAGCGATCATGATGCGGTTCTTCAGGAAGGACTTGGCGACCTGCAGGTAGTTGACCTTCTCACCGGAGGCGGAGATGTTGGAGTCGGGAGTGACCAGAACACGCTCCTTCATCAGAGCATGGGCTGCCAGCAAACATACCACACAGAAAGTGCCCAGAATCACGCTCAGGACAACAAAACGGCTGGCGATGGGATCATTGTTGGCATCAAACAGCAGCAGAGGCGCAACGGTGGTGGGCAGCATAGCGCCCAGGAAGGAACCGATGGAACGGAAGTTGGACAGTTCGGTTCTCTGAACCAGATCGGTGGTCATGATGTTGGTCATGGCACCATAGGGAACGTTGATGAAGGTACCAACAATGCCCCAGATGAAGTAGATCACCAGAACCCATGCGATCTTGGCTACATAGGGCATAGCCTGAACATTCATGAACAGGATGATGGTAAAAATCATGTAAGGGAGCGCGAACCATTTCAGGTAGGGCTTCATTTTACCATACTTGGTAGCAGGACGATTGTCAACTGTCTGACCGATAAAAGTATCGTTCAGAGCATCCAGGGCCTTGCAGATGAAGACGATGGAAGCGAAGTGGACAGCCTGGATACCCAGGATGTTGACGCAGAACAGCATCAGATAGGCATTGACGATGGTTTGCAGGCTGTTGAAGCCCAGATCGCCCAGCATATAACCGATTTTGTCCTTCATGCCAAAGGGAGGCGCGTTCTTTACGTTTTTTACATAAGCCTCATTCAGAGTAGCGGGTTTTGCCATATCGATTCTCCTTTTCTAAATAGTATACATCACTGCTGGATTGCAGGATGATACGAGGCTCGACCCGATAGGTAACAGGCAGCGGTTCCTGCTTGATCAGCGAGGAATAGAGTAATTGCGCTGCCTTATAACCAATCTTTTCCGGACGCTTATCGATCACAGCGTCCAGGAGCCGATCCTGGAGAGCCAAAAAGCTTTCTTCAAACAATTCGCTACCGATCACCGCCTGCATTTTGGGCAGCTTGGGCAAAATCCGAAGCATAGACGCAGTATGACGGGCGCAGGTGGAATACACTCCCACCAGATCCGGAATTTGAGACAATCCTTGATAGATTACATCCTGCTGATCCTCCATCAGATTCAGGTGCAGAATCGTGGTATTCAGAGCAGGGTTCAGCTGCCGGATTTGGGTGCAGAACTGTTCCGCGTTGGAGTCCCCCTCTGCCAGAGCCTGAGCGATTACTGCAACTGTACCACCGGTATGAATATACCGGGCTGCGATCTCTCCTGCCAGATTTCCCGCCAGATGGTCATTGACCTCCACGCTGCAGATATCACCCAGTTCTTTGGGCGCACGTTCCAGAAGAACGATCCGGACACCGCTGCCCACCAGCCGGTTGATGATAGTACTGCATTCCGTATTGATCCACAGACCGTAAACCACCACGCCGTCGAACCGGATGGGCCGTTCCTTGTAGATCTGCTTCAGATGGTGGGTCAGTGTCGGAGTCGAATCCGGATAGAACTCGTGGAATACAACGTTAAACTGATTCAGGTCGTCCCGGAACTGCAGATAACCGTCCAGAATCCGTTGTAAAAAGAAACGGTTTCTGGCTTCGTTTCTTGGAAATACCAAAGCGATATGGACAGTTTGTCTGGATGTAGTGGCGGCCGCCAGATTGACGTTGTACCCCTGCTCTTTTGCGATCCGTAAAATACGCTGCTTGACTTCTTCGCTGCAGCCTTCTTTGCCGTTCAGTACCCGATGCACTGAGGTCAGGGAAACACCTGCAAGCTCTGCGATTTGTTTTAAGGTTACTTTTTGACTCATAATTGCACACCTCATTTGAATGCTGGCCAGCGTGAACCTTCTGCGTAATTGCTTACGTAAAAATTTACGTAAAATTTTTTACGAAAAATGTTCCTCAAATTTTGTGTGCAAATTATACAGGAGTTTGCGTCCTTTTGTAAAGTGTGAGTTATGACAAAAATTTCTATTTTTTTCATGCATTATTCACAAAATATACATATTCGTTATTTTTTCAATACAGTCTGTATAAATCATTAGGAGCGGTTCACGACAGGAACCGCTCCTAATGATTCTATAACAAAAGATTTTCACTAGAGTCTATCTGAAAACTTGTATCAGAGCATCGAAAAATACTTCAAAGCATCCCGAATGGCCGCTTCCTTTTCCGGAGGAACCTGGGGTTGGGGTCTTCCGCCAGGGGCTGCAAGGTTATAGTTTTCACCCACATCCAGGCCGCATTTGCGTTTGACCTGAGCAATGTACAGGCTGGATACCTTCAAACCGTGGTGCTTCAGGACATATTCCTTGATTTCCGGATAGGTCGCTTTGGATTCGGCGGCGGTAATATCCAGTTCATCAAGCTCCAAGTCGATCTCTATGATGTCATTCGGTATTTTTCTGGACAGAGTGACAACACTCTCTACATGGGCAGTGCGGGGGAAAAGGTCTACGGGTGTTGCTTCTTTTATCTGGAAACCAAAGTCTTTGAAAATTTCACAGTCTCGGGCTAAGGTTGCAGGGTCGCATGAAACATAGACAACTCTCTCTGCACCGAAAGAATCTATGGTTTTGATTAGTTCGGGAGTCAGTCCTTTACGCGGAGGGTCTACGATAATTATATGG
>JAZNPV010000149.1:0-6369 GCA_045589835.1 Faecousia sp. | reverse complement strand
TGCTTGCTTGTAGGGTGTGATCCACAGGCCACCAATGCCAAAGGTCAGCAACGCGCTGAGGATCTCCCAGCCGATGAAGCTGATCTGTACACAGAATAGGCGCCAGCGGTTGCCGGACATCATCTGCTTGGAGCGTTCGATAGCCTCGCTCGCTGTCAATTGCGGATTTTCTGCCAATATGTAGCTTGTCATTGCATAACTATAACCTGCAATGATACCGGGAATGATGAACAGCAGCGACCACAGCAGAACATAGATACCCTTCAAGAGTCTGGCACAGGCAGCACTCTTCCAAAATTGGAAATAGCCGAACATAGTGCCTATCTCAGCTTCTTTCTGACGATCCACCAGATCCAAATTGAACTTCATATAGCCTACTTCAACGATACTGCCAAGGATGAACAAAGCAATACCGGTAATGATTGCAAAGATAGCAATATATGTGGCAATGCCTGCAAAGACAGTCCAAAATTCCGTACCACCATTTGAGGAAATCACATCCTGGCCAAGAGATCTACGAGGCTCTTAACATGAAGTTGCAAACTTACAACATCATCACATTGGAAATAATGAGTGCCGCACATCCGAGGATCAAAAGAATCATGCCAACATTCACATAAACAGTCTTAAAACGACTTTCCTTGGGCAGTTCCAACTCTGCAGGTGCGAAGGATACTCTGCGCTTATTGATGCACAGCAGGACAAGACCAGTAACGGCAAGTCCGATCAATACCAGCACATAGGCACCGAAGCCCAGAAGCCAAGGCAGTATCGGCTCCAGAGTTGCTAAATCCATGGTTTCCATCGTATCCAGAACAGCTAGTTTCTCCAGGAAGAATGGCCCTACCACACTGCCAATGAAGTTGATCAGCATATGAAGACCGATGCTATAACGAAGCCTTCCGGTTTTCAGATATACATAACCAAAGACAAGGCCCAGCGCAAAGGCATAAAAAAGCTGAGACAGATTTCCGTGGAATAGACCAAACATCAGTGCAGAAGTAATGACCGCCAGTTTTTCTCCGTAGACATGCATACGGTCGATCAGCTGCTTGCGGAAGATATACTCTTCGATCACAGGAGACAGGATGACCATAAAGAGTACTTTGGGAAGTAGCGCATTGTTCGTGGCATAGCCCAAAACGGGGTTGCCTGCGGAGATTCCGGGCAGCAACTGCAGCAGCGCCGTGATGATCGTACCCAGGATGTTACCTGCATACATCATGAAGATGCAGATAATGGCGGAAACCAGATATCTAACCGGTTTCAGATCGTGCTTTTCCAGAGGCTTTACGGGAACCTTGCGCAGAAGCAGCAGACCAACGGGAACGGCAATCAGGTAAAGCGGCGCAAAGGTGAGCAGCCACATTCCCCAGGAATTATCCAGCCACTGAGGCCAGACATTGTTTGCCACACCCATTGCAAGGATCTGCACAGCAGTACCCAAACCCAGAATGACAAAGGCACTCAGGCCAAGTCTTGAGAAATGCTTTTTAGTTTCCTTCAGATCGCCTGCAAAGGCTCTTTCCGGAGCATATTTCTTTCCGTCCTTCGGTTCCAGGAACAGAGGGGTCAGGAAGAAGAATACCAGACCTAAGAGGATGTTCACAACGGTACATCCAATCGCCGCCAGCGCTGTTTGTTCAAAGACAAGGCCGATTGCCATGATTGCGATATCCGGCAGCAAACCGAAGTAGATAAACAGGATCTGAACCAACTGTTTGATCGTTTTACCTGCGGATACCGGAACAGACAACCCAATAAACGCGCCAACAGTGGTTGCGAAGAAATCAACAGAAACGATTAGCGGAATCCATGCGAAAGCGATCAGCAGGTTCTCTCCCAATAGAAGTGTTGCAACGATCACCGCAGGCAGCAGGTCCAGGAAGCAATTTGCCGTGCCACCCATCAGCGACCAAAACAGTTTGTGCCAGGTACTTTCCGGAATCAGCAGGAAATGTTCCATCTGGGTATCCTGCTCCAGAGGATTACCCATGGCACGGAAGAAGGTAAGCACGCCTAAAGTCAGCATAACCGGGATCAGACCATCCGCCTGGATCACAAAGCGGCACAGAACAGATACACCGACTGCTGCCACCAAGTAAGTTTCGGAGGTTTTTGTAAAAATGCCAAGATGGGCAAACCGGAATCGATTGTACATGGCTTTATGGAAGAACACATTTGCGCCGAAGCCATGCCGCATACCGTCTCGCCGTAGCTTATCGCTGCGATCCTTCTTGCGGCGGATGATAGTTACACCGCCCTTATCTGACTGGGCAGCAGCAAGCAATTCTGCCGTTTCCTCGGATTTCGCCATGGCATCCTCGTAAAAGTCAGCTTTCACATGCCAAATGATATAAGTAAGCAGAACACCGCCCAGAGCGATAGCTGCAAAACTCATCAGCAGACCTGCGATATTACCTTCCATGGCAAACATGCAGAATCCCTTCAGCCAACCCCACAGGGGGATGTAGCGGGAAACAGAACCATTGAAGAAACCAACGGCTGCTACCAAATAGTTGTCTCCGCTTGTCTTCCAGTACATCAGGTATGCACCTGCGATCACAAGCAGGAACGCATAAATGCCGTTACGAAGGTGGTTTTTAAGTTTTACATGGGTGGAACAGACTGTGTACAAAAAGATCTGCAACAGTTTGCCGACCACAATCGTCAGGCACCATGTAGCAATCATAGCCAGTGCCACCCAAATGCTTAAGCCCATGTTAAAAACCAAATTCGGCAGTTGGAACAGCAGATATACACTAGCCAGAATGCTGGTACCCAACTGCGTCATCAGCCGAAACAGAAGAACAGACTGGGGTTTCATAGGAGAAGCAAACAGGAGGTTGACATCGGCGGGTAAAAAGATCCGGCTTCCGTTTTTATCGGCACCGATTGCTTCAAAAGCAAAAACAATCAGAATCACACCGCCCACGATCAGCTCGACCAAATCTTTCGATTCGATACCAAGCTTTTCCGCAAGACCGGGTTCTTCTTCCTCAATCACTTCGCTTTCCACGATTTCCTCGTCCCCGCCTGCGGCATCTTCCAGCATGGCAGCACCGATGCCGATGAAACCGCCGATTGCCATGCAGATGACAAGAAAAATCAGAACCCAGGTTTTAAACAGCTTGCGCAGCTGATTCACAACGGAATGCCACGCGTAATAACCAAATAACCGCATAGCATCAGCCTCCCTGGGATGCAGAATCCTCAGTATGAGACATAGCGTCCCGGCCGATGCCTTCTGTTACATCGAAGAACAGCTGTTCCAGAGTTCTCCCGTCCTGTTCCAGCTCTTCACGGGTCAGATTAGCGCGGATCTGGCCGTCCTGCATAATGATAGTACGGTCCCAAAGCATATCCACACTGTCAATGATATGGGTACTGACAAGCAGCGTCTTGCCCTCGTTGCGCATCTGCTCAATGATGCTTTTCAACTGCTTAATGGCATGCGGATCCAGGCCAATCATAGGCTCATCGAGCAGCAGCATTTTGGGTTCGGGGAGCAGTCCAAGGCAGATATTCAGCTTCTGCTGCATACCTTTGGAAAGCTCATCACCAAATTTCTTGCGCTTGTCGTTCAGTTCAAAGCGGTCAAATAGTTCATCCACCCGTTGTTTATAATCTGTCAGCCGGTAAGCACGGGCCACGAACTCCATGTGCTCCGATGCGGTCAGGTTCGGATAGAGGGAGGGCATTTCGGGTATGTAACCCAGCAATCTCCGGGCAGCGGTAGTCTTGTTGGGAAACCCTCCCACTGTGATTTCACCATCATAGCGCAGAAAACCGATGATCGATTTCATAAGGGTACTTTTGCCTGCGCCGTTGGGACCCAGCAGAACGGTAACGCTGCCGGGATCTAAGTGAAGGCTTACATCATTGCAAGCCGTAACCTTTCCATACTTTTTGGTTACATGAGAAACATCAAGCATGTTAATCATCCTCTCTATTTTGCGTCTGGTATACTGCTTTGGTATTTGCGTTTAGCTTTTGCAATCATCAATTGGCCTGCCAAGGACTCTGCGCTTCAAGAGTCGTGTATACTTCTTGAACTGTTCCGGAGATTTCACGGTAGAACGCTGCAGTTGCCGCCTGCTTGTAGGGTGTGATCCAGAGACCACCAATTCCGAAGGTCAGCAGCGCACTCACAATATCCCAGCCAATAAAGCTGATCTGCATACAGAACAGCCGCCAGCGGTTGCCGGACATCATCTGCTTGGAGCGTTCGATAGCTTCGCTGGCAGTCAGCTCCGGATTCTCTGCCAGTATGTAGCTTGTCATGGCGTAGCTATAGCCTGCGATAATACCGGGAATAATGAACAGCAGCGACCACAGCAGAACATAGACACTCTGTAGGAGCCTTGCACAGGCAGTCGTCTTCCAATACTGAAAATAGCCGAACATGGTGCTTATCTCGGCTTCCTTCTGCCGATCCACCAGATCCAAATTGAACTTCATATAGCCGACCTCTACAATACTGCCAAGAATAAACAAGGCAATACCTGTAATGACGGCGAAGATGGCAATATAGGTGGCGATGCCTGCAAAGACAGGCCAGAATTCCACACCGCCATTGGTGGAAACCACATCCTGTCCAAGGATCTGCAAGCTTGCGTTAAAATTACCTTCATTGAGTTCCACATTGAGTTCCGGTCCATTGGAGCCGATAGCGCCTAATAGAGATGCGATCAGGCCTGCCACGACTGCGATGCCCCATTTGCCCTTCAGCGCATTGCGGGCAATGCTTCTAAAATCAGATGCATATTTCATAAATGACACCCCTTTTCAAATAGTCACTGGATTCCAAATCCTTCATTTCCTCGATCAATGGCGAACTGGAACATTTCATCATGGGTGGGGTATTGCAGTTCCTCAAACCCATTTTCCTGCGTGAAAGAAATCACGCGCCGTTCCCAGTTTACCCATATGGAGAATACCGTCTCCTCTTCCCTTTTCTCCATGGCATCAGTTGTTTCCGCCGGTGGGGATGTAAGGACGAATGGCGTTTGCCACATTATAGATAGGCATGGTCTGAAGCCAGACACGACCAGGGCCGGTCAGAACCGTATTGAACAGGCCTTCACCTCCGAAGAAGATGTTCTTTGCGCCCTGCACCTGCTGAATGTCCATCTGGACAGAAGGCTCAAAGCCTGCAACATTGCCGGTATCTACAATGATGCTCTGACCGGGTTTCAGGTTATACTCCATAAGATCGCCATCGATCTCTACAAAGGCAGTGCCACGACCGGAAAGCCGCTGCATGATAAAACCCTCACCGCCAAAGAAACCGGTACCAAGACGCTTCTGGAAGTGGATAGAGAGGTTTACGCCAGCTTCCGCTGCCAGAAATGCACTCTTCTGCACAATCATCTCCTGACCGGGACCGATTTCCAGCACCTTAATCTCACCGGGGAAGCTAGAAGTAAAGGCAATCATGCCTGCACCGCCCCGGGCGGTATAGTGGTTCTGGAACATCCTCTCGCCCGAGAAAGCCTTGCTAAACATACGGCCAAGGCCACCGCCGTGGGTTTCCATCTGCATATTGGGACTCATCCATGCCATGGACCCCTTCTCGGTGATCATCTTCTCACCGTTTTCCAGATTGCAAATAACAACGGGAAAGCTCCCGCCCTTAATCTCATATTTCACAATGCTTCCTCCTCTTAGAAACGCTCTTTCAGCTTTCTGATATCTTCCTTGTCGATCCATTCCTCGCTGTAACCACAGTCACAGCATACATATCTGTGAACCAGCACGGCGGAGAAGATCGTCATTCCTGTCATGATGTTATTACCAGACCCATATGCACCTGCTTTTCCTTCTACCCGAAGGATATCGGTGCCTCCGCACTTGGGGCATACTCTTCGATTTTTCATAGCCGCTCTCCTTTCCTATTTTGGGAAGTGTATTTAGATGCAAGCCTTCAGGATGCCTGCTGCAATTGCAATCATAACCACAGGGACCAGCAGTGCGATCCCGCCTATAAAGACGAAGCAGACGATCAGCACCGGGAATGCCAGACCGATCAGGATACTGGCAGCGATCTTCGCAGCGCCCCAGGTTAATTTAAATGCCAGGCCGATGGATTTTACCAGCAGCCAGATAAAAATTGCGATGACTAATAACTCGAACATTTTTGTTTCCTTTCAATAAATTAACGCTCGAAGCCCTTATAGCGGGTTCCCTGGTGGGTCAGAACACCTCTGTCACCAATGGACAGTTCATTATACTCATACCGCTTCACCTTCAACTCCAGACGCTCGCCGCCTTCCTTCTCGAAAGTAATGTGGTAAGAATGAGTATGGTGGTGATGTCCGTTGCTATGATGGTGATGCGTCTTTCTTCTCATATCAACGATGGTTGCAG